>CAZYDC010000091.1:0-12669 GCA_964646065.1 uncultured Planctomycetaceae bacterium
TTCCGCTCTTCACTCCGCGTCGATCCGCGCAATCCGCGGACGTGCTCTTGCGACCAGCAGGAGAATAATTCCCAGCGGCAGGTAGATCGCGGTGGCCGTGAACCAGGGACAGGCAGGCGCGGCGACGTAGTCGCCCAGAAGCGTCAGTTGATACATCACGCCTTCCTGATGGATCACGTAGTTGAGCGAATCGATCAGCGGCGAGGTGATGGAATAAAAGGGGTTCAGCCAAACCGCCATACCGGCTACGGACGCGCGGGCAGTCCCGTCGGTCGCGGCGATCAGCCCGCCGACCCACAGCGGGCTGGCCAGCGCGAGCATCATGCAGGCCGCCACGATCGCGGCCACGATGTATCGCCCCGCGGCCCGGCGGGGACAACTGACCGCCCCGGCCGCCAGGACCGTCATCGCGACGAAAGTGCAGTAAACCTCAAGGATGGCGGTGAACGTCATCTCGCCGAGTTGGGCGGTTGCCAACTGGCGATTCCACCAGGCCCAGATGGCCAGGAGGGTCAGCAAAGTGGCGTCGGCGACCAAACCGGCGCGGATCAGCGACCGCAAGGCCCCCTGAGCGCCGGCCCCGAACATCGGGGCGGCCAAGGCGGTCCACACGACCGCCGTCATCAGCGCCGCCGTGACGGACTGCCGCAAGCCCAGGCCCGAGCCGAACGCCAGGAAGAACACGCCCATCTCCACGACCAGGGTCACGGCGACGATCATCAGCCCCGGCGCGAGTTCCTTTCGCAGCGGGCCAAGCTGCGGGCCTGCCGAAGGCGACGAGGATAAATTCGCATTCGTGGGCTCGCCGCTCACCTGCCGTCCCCCGCGGGTTTTTCGTCGGCGCCCTTCGCGGGCTTGGAGGTCGCCTGGTACTTCTTGGCGGCGGCCAGGAGATGCTGGGCGTAGTCGGCATAGATCTCCTGCAGGTTCTTCAACTCCTCCTGCTGGACCTGGATCTGCCCAAGCAGTTCCCGAACTTCCTCGCCGGGTTCGCGAATGAATTCTCGCGGGTTTTGGAACTTCTTGTCCCATTCCTTGAGCGCCGTTTTGGCCTCGTCTGTGCTTCGCGGCAGGATGGCCACAGCCGGCTGAAGAATGTACGGGTCCACGTCGTAAATACCGCCCAGTCGCAGTTGCTCCTGAACGCGACGGATGTCGTACGCCAGCGCTCGGCCGTCCACGCGAAGGCTGACCTGGCCCTTGGAGTGGTCCTCGATGTACTTCTGCCCCCAGTTCGTCAATTCATCGGCGGGGATTTCTCGCCCGTTCAGGCTGCACCGGCCCAGCCGGTCCAGTTCGATTATCACGCGAGCATAGGGCGCGTGCTCGGCATTGGGCAGCGATTCGATGATTACGTCAACGGCCGTGCCCCTGGCCGGAATGGCGGCCGTACGCGTGCGGTAGGTGACGACCCGGCCGACGCGAGAACTTTCAAAGGGCACGTCGATCACGGAAGCGGCAAAATTGGAGACGGAAATCACATCACCGTCGTCGTCGGCCCAGTAGGTGCCCCCGGGCGTGATGTCCGAACCGACGAACACCCAGTTCTTGGGCATGACCGTCTCTTTGGGTTTCATTCCCGACGGTTCAAGCCAGTCGGCGGCGTTGACCTCGTGAACGGCGCCTTTGGCGTCCTTCCATCGCAGGCGGACGGACAGTTCGGCGCCCTGGGGCGGCAACGAAACCATGGTCTGGCGATCCGGCGCCAGGGCGGCGCGGGCGGGCAGACCGGGCGTCAAACCCAAAGCCAGCAGGGCCGCGTGAAGGTCCGAGGCCGACGCCTGCGTGCTCAGAATGCTCTCGTACTCCTTGGAATTCGCCTTGCATACCAGTAGTTCCAGGATCCCGTCGGTCAGGCAGACTTCGCACTGTAGAGTGATCCGGCGGTTCTTGACGTCGATCTTCATGTCGTGGAAAGGCGCGAGCTTCCGGGGCTCGGCGGCTGGCCGTGATTCGCCGGCTGCTTGCGTGTCCGGCCGGCTCGTGGCGGCTGGAGCGGCCGAGTCAAGCCCCTTCGACGATTTGGACGAGGACGTTTCCTGAGCCGTCACAACCGCAAAAGCGACGCTCACCACGGCGGTCATGGTCCAAAACCAATGTTTCATAGAGGTCTCCCATAGAGAGCCCAAGGCGGCAAACCGCCCGGCCCGGGCGTTCATCCTACATCCAGGGGCGTCCCAAAGCCTCAACAAAAAAGCGGGCCGCAAGACCTTGAGGATCTTGCGGCCCGAAATTCACGATGGCAAGCTTCTTACGGGTAGGCCTTGGATTCCTCGTCCTGCATGATCATGATCTTGGGCTTGACCAGAATCAGGAGGGTCGTTTCGTCCCGGGTCATGCCGCGGTTGGTGAAGAGGCGCTGGACGATGGGGATCTTGCTCAGAAGCGGAACGCCCTGTTCGTTTTCGAGCTGGTTGGACAACTTCTGCCCGCCCAGGAGCAACGTTCCGCCGTCCGGGACGTTGACGGTGGTTTCAAGCTTCTTGACCGTGATGTTAGGCAACTCGACGGTGCCGCCAGGGAATGTGACAGACCTGATGGCAATGAGCCCCGAGACCTGGGGTCTGACGGTCATGGTCACATACCGCCGATCCGCCGTGACCGTGGCCTCCACGTCCAGCACGCTGCCTGTGGGTATCCAGCTTACAACAGGCGCGGACGCCGTGGCGTTTTCCGACACGATGGGTATGAAGTTTGAAACGTACGCGAATTGCGACCCGACCGTGACGTAGGCTCGCTGCCCGTTGAATAGCGTCAAATGGGGAGCGGTCAACGTCCGGGTGGTGCTGTTGGCTTGTGTGGCCTGCAAGAGGTAGTTCACCTGAATGTCGTCCAGGAATGAGCCTGACACCTGCATGGATGGGGCGCTGATCTGACTGGCGATCGAGTTCGACGAAGAACTGCCCGCCCCCCACATTTGAGTGAAAGAACTGGGCGTCGCATTCGTATTGGTCCTGTTTGACATCAACACGACCCCCGTGCCGGTCCCGACCTGAATCGTGTTCGGGACCAAGGCGCCGGTGGCAGGATCGGCGTGGTACTGCTGTCCGGTGAACGGATCGGTTACGACGCGGGATTGCTGGCTGCTGCCCAGGTTGAAGTACATGTCCAGGTTCAGTCCGATCGACTCCAGGAAACCGGAATCGACCTCGACGAACCTGGCCTCGACGGAAATCTGAATGTTCCGCGTTTCCCGAAGCTGCGCGAGCAGTTTGCTGATCTTGTCGTGCGCGTCCGCCGTCTGGTGGATGATCAATCCGCCGGAGAACTGGCTGAGGCTTCCGACCTGGCCGTTGGGCTTCCAGCTTTCCGACTCGACCGAGTTGGTGATGGCGTTCGAGATGGCGTCGAGCATTTGCTGCTTGGTGGGGTTATTGTCGGTCTGGTTTCCGCTGCTGCATGAACCCGAGCCCGAGCCAAAGATGCCGCCGCCGCCACCACCGCCGCCGCCGCCGCCGCCACCACCGCCGCCGCCGCTGCTGCTGGGCGCGGACTGGGAGAGGTCCAGCACCGGCCCCGGGATCATCGGGAATCGCACCAGCAGGTCCGTGATGTCATATACGCGGTCGAACGCGTCCTTGGAAATGTCTTCCTTCGTAGAGATCTTCACGCCGACCTCGTCCACCTTGAAGCTCAACTCCGTGGCGCCGCCGCCCAGGGTGCTCAGGATCACCGTCAGTGCCTGCTCGTACGTCACGTCCGTCAGATGCACGCTGACCTTGGCGGTCTTGGAGTTGCCGCCGCCCAGGCCCGCGGCATCCAGGGCCAGATAGTTCGGGGTGATGTTCAGGCCACTGGTTTCCCGCAGGAATTGGATGACCGACGAGAATTCCGTGTCATCGAAGTCCAGCTTGGGAATCCGCTGGTGAAGCTTGGCCAGGTTGGCCCGGTCGGCCTCCGAAGCGGTCGCGGAGGTCACGGCATATTTCTCGCGCCGAACCGTCAGTTCGCGCCAATCTTCCGGGTAGATCAGAGTCTGCCACCACGGAATTTCCCATTCCGCGATGATGTTGTGCTGCCTCTGCAGGTTTTCCTGGTACTTCATGTTGATCTCGCGCCGATCGCGCAGCAGGTTCAGTTCCTCTATCACATCCTGGTTTTCCGCAATCCACTTATTGCCGGGGTCCAGAATCTTGATTTGGCCCATGACTTCGACGGCTTTGCCGTACTGCTTTTGCTTGATCAACACCTTGGCCTCTTCGGTCAACCGCGCGATGTCCTGAAGGCGGCGCTCCTGCGTTTCACGTTCGCGTCTGGCCTTGGCGGCGTCAATTTCCCGGATCCTGTCGGCGGCCTTCTGCTGGCTCCACTTGGTCCGCTGTTCGTCGATATACCCCATCTGGTCCTTGACCTTGGCCATCCTGACGCGATACTGATCGTTGGTGTACACGTCCTTGTTCATTTCAAGGACTTCCTGGGCTTCGCGGCAGGCGCTGGTGGCGGCGTCGAAATCTTTATCGCTCTCGGCGCCGATGAGGTGTTCGGAGACTTCCATCATGTGCTTCTGAAACTGCAGGTTCGCTTCCTGCAGCGCGAGTTCTTTCTCCTTCTCGACTCGCGTGAGAACCGGGTTCTCGCGCACGGGCGGGACGGGCGGGGTCGAGCGGGGCCGGGGCGCGGGCGCCGGTCTGGCCGGATCCCTGACGGTCGCCGGCCGGGTCGTCGTTACCGGCGGCGGGGCCGTCTTGACCGGGGGCGTCGTGGAGGCGGACTGGAGCTTCATCCGGTCGTCCACCAGCGCCAACTGCGCCTTGGCGTCCATGCGCATCCGCGGTTGGAGATATTCGCTGTTCGCGGCGGCCGCGTAACCTTCCCTGGCCTTGACCAGATCATTCTTGGCCAAGGCCTTTTCGGCTGAGTTGAACGCCTCGTTGGCGGCGGCCTGCTGACGGATCGCGCCGTCCACCTGGTTGAGGTAGGTGTCCAGGTTCTTCTGCCCGTCCGCGGGCAGCTTGGCCCGATCGACCGACAGGAGAATGTCCTTGGAGGCCTTGAACTCCAAGGCCTTGTACTGGGCGATGCCCTTGTCGAGCAGTTTCTTGGCCTGGTCCGAAGAGGCGTCCTGGGCGAAGCTGGTACAAACCAGGGCCAGCAGGACGGTCAGGGGAGCAGCCAAACTCAGGAATCGTCGGAGAGCTACCACAGTGAAACTCCTTTCAGAAGTCGGTCCGGTAAAACATTCCTTCTAAAAAGACGCCCCTGGAACAACGCCGACCGTCTCGCCGAATGAAACTCGGGGAGTTCGCAAATTGGGTCGATTGCTGTTGCCATAGTTCGTCCAATCACTCTCGTTTGCGTCTCTGCGCAGGGAGGCCTGCCGGGGGCAGAGAATACGTCAACACTGAATTCAAAAGCAAGTCAAATTTACCATGTTCCAAATCTTTATCTTCCCGAAGGCATATCATCAATGTCCGGGTCCGGGCGGCCCCGGCGGTCTGGGGCTACCGCCCGACGGACGGCCACTCGGTCTGGTAGTGCTGGTATGGGGCCTGACCGGCACCACCGGAGGTTTGACCATTTGGGCCGTTTCGGCCTGCAGGGCCTTGTACTCGCTGCTGGCCGTATCCAAGGCCATGTTGCGAATGGCGAGGTTTCCCTGTTCATCCATAAGGACGGCTTCCACGGTCTTGACGGCAATACCGTTCTGGATCACCGTGCGGTCCCAGTCGATATCGATCACCGTGTAGCCGGTGAAGAAGTTGCACGGTTTTCTGACGGTCTTGCCGGGGTTCTGCAGATCGGGCACATCCACGTCGATCGTCTTGACGATCTTGTCGCCGACTTTTTCGCCAATCCTGTCGCCCACCCTGACGTCGAAGGTGTGCGAAACTCTCTGACCCTGGCAGCGAGAGAAGACCGTTACCGTGACCTTCTTCATCTGCTGGGCGTACCCGGTCAGGAACAGATCGGCTTGCGGAGGCGGTTTGACGGGGTCGGACCAATCGCTCCAGGGGGTGTCCAAGGTCTGTTTCCTGGCATCCTCGGCGGGCTCCACTTCCCCAAAGTGGCCGTAGAGGGGACTGAGCAATACCAACTGCGCGCGATAGCGATAGGTCTTGAGATACTCCAGCGACGCATCATGTACCCAGACCTGGGCCTTGCCCAGCGTCGTCATCTGCGCATTCCAACCGGGCACGGGCACAGGAACCGGAACGGGTCTAAATCCACCGGTTGCAACCGGAGTGACCGCCGGCGTTATGACAGGCGTCGGGCGGACGGTCCCGGTCTTCGTCGTTCTTGTGCCGGTCCCGGAAGGAGGCCCTCCTCCGGGCATGCCGGAAGGACGTACGGTTGAACCGCCGGGTCCACCGGAAGAACCGCCAGGAGGGCCGCCATGTCCACCAGGAGGACTGGACGGAAGCGGAGTACCGGGCCTCGGCTTCACAGAGCCCTTTGGGGCAACTTCCGCGGGTTCCGCGGCAGCCTTGGCGCTCAGTTCCGTCCAAGGCAGATTGATCCGCCAGGACATCCATTCTTGGTGGTTTCCCTCGGCGTCCCGGTATTGCACCAAGACGTCCCAGTAGTCGGGCTCGGCCTTAAACTTGTCCCATCCGCTGGAGAAGTAATCGTTGATGGCTTTTTGAAGCTCCTTGGAATTGTTCTCGGTAGCCTCGGGCAAGGCCGGCGGCTGGGCGTCATTGCCGTTCTTGTCCTTGACCGGACGGAAGACCCCTTGGACATCGCGGATAGGACCCCAGACGATCTCTCCGTTGGGTTTCACTTCCTGCGCCTCCTGCACCTGGAAGCGGACGTCCATGATCTTCACGACGGCGGGCAGGACGGAATCTTTCATCGCCTCCTGCCAGCGTTCCAGCAGGTCGGCGACCGGATAAATCGACGTCGCATGAGCGGCCACGACTTCGGTATACGGGTCTGTGTCGCGAAACTCCGCCGCGACGCCCACCAGCGGTTTGCCCGGTTTGGGAATCAGGTCCACCAGATCCTGCAGTTTCAGTTTGTTCTCGCCAGGCTTGGGTTGATTCTCCGTGGCGATCCAGCGACTGGGAATGGACAGGTCCACGATGGCCCAGCGGGAGCTGGACAATTCGGGTTTCTTAAGGCCTTGCAGAATGGCCAGGTAATCCGGCTCCGGAGGCAGCGTCGTCGACGGGCGGCCTTTCCCAAGGTCGTCGATGAGTTTGACCAGATAGGCGTCCACCTTGTCGGGGGCCATCTTCTGCTTGTCCAAATCCACCGTCGGCTGCTGCATCGGATACAGAATGACCGTCACCGCCAGGATCACCAGGCAAACCGCGAGCACCAGCTTTTCCACATGCTTCAGGAAAGGATTTCCATCACTGGATTTGGCCATAGTCGGCCTCCTGTACGTCCACGTTCAAATGACTTTGTGAATCGCTCATGGGTTTCATTTTGGAGTAGGGGCCAACCGCTTGGCGTCCTCGGGCCTCAGGATCGACGAGGGCAGTGCCGTCAGCACTTCCTTGGGCATCAGGGGGGGCGAGTCCCATTTCTTGTCCGTCGAGTTGTACTTGCCTCGCTCCCAGGAAGTCAGCAGCAGCAATTCGCCTTGGAAAGTCACTTCGATGACCGCATCGGGCCCATAGTACGGTGGGATGGCCGCGTTGCCGGCGCCGGTGGTCTCCGGCGCCGCCGACAGCGGACCGGCTTCCACTTTCAGAATGGTGTGGAAGTTCCGCTGCATCAGGCAACTCTCCAATGCGGGGATGAACCGGGCGGGCATGTCCACGACAAACTGGTAGTGGATGACGTCATACTCTTTGTTGGAGAAATGCCCCGTCAATTCCAGGCTCTCTTCGGCTGGGCCCGCGGTGGGACCGGGGGAAGGCTCGGCCGGACCGAGGTGATAGCCGCTGGTTCCCCCGCCGCCGGAGGAAGCACCGCCCGCAGGAGCGCCGGAACCGGCGCCCAGGCAATAATCCCTGTCCACCTTGATCTTGACCAACCTTTTGACGGCGGAGGTCAGCACGTTGGGTTGCTTGGCCCGCACCAGGCCGGTGGAGTAATCGTTCGCGGCGTTAATCGCCTCGATGATGTCGCCTTGCACCCAGAGGTTGAGCTGCGCCTGCCAAAGCTCCGTCGCGGTGGCCGAAGGCTCGACCCAGTTGACGAAGACGGATTCCAACGCGCCGGGACTGACGTAAATCCTTCCTCTTGAGGTCGCCTGGCGAAGCATCAATGCCTTGACGGCCTTTGCCCGGGCCTGAGCGGTGAAGTCCGCCGTCTGCCCGGCCTCGCCGTGGGCGGGCACGGCCTTGAGATCCTTGGGGTCTCCAACGTCCGCGGCGGGCTTGGACGAGAGTTTCTTTTTCCTGGCCGCCTCCAGCGCCGCGTCCTGCTGCAATCGGACCAGGTGTAAATTGACTTCCACGTCCAGTTCGTCCTGCGTAACCGGTTTGACCGGGGACATCGAAGCCTGGAGGCCTTCCAACTGCCCGCGATAGGTGTTCTTGAACAGCAGGCAGAGGTTCCCGGCGTTCTTGAACTGGTCCACGTTCGGGAAGGCGTCCACAAGCGTTTCCTTGTCGCGCGCCTTGGTCCGCATCTGCAGGACTTTGTAGGTCCGGAGGTTCCAGTCCACGCACTCGAACTTCACTTTCTCGTCTTCGTCCTTGAGTTCGCCCAGGCGGGTCTTAAGATCCTTGATTTGCTGGGGCAACTCGCCGGGCTTCTCGCTCAACTTGATAATGCTGCCGGTGGGGATCCGGCGGATGTCTTCGACCAGCTTCTGCGGATCGAGCATCTTCTGATCTTTTTCGTCCGACTTCCCGTATCCCATCGCCATCAGGATGCTCCCGCCAACCAGCAGGACGGCGCCTACGATCACCAGGAAGAGATTCTGCCTTATAAATTGCATTGCAGTCTCCTGCCTCTACTTTCCAATTTTGTCCGGGCTACCGCCCTTGGGATTTTCGTTCACAGCCACCACCCAGCCGATCGTGAACTGCGTATCTTCGGCCATGTCTTCATCCGGCAGCAGCGAGTCGGGGAATCTCGGTCCGGTCGGGGCGGAGGTGGCCTCATGATCGCCGCTGTGACTTCCGCTGGCCGCGGCGGCGCCTAATTTATGCGTGCTGTCTTTGACCAGGTTGAAATCCAGAAGCTCGACTTGGCCGCCCTGGGCGGCATAGGTTTGGGAAAACTGCTTCACACCCTCGAAGATCCGGTTGGCGGTCATCTGCGTGGGCATGGGCGTGCGGGCCTGCACGAGAATCAGGAAGCCCGGCTTGCCGACGGGCTTGGCCGTCCCGGGAGCCCCGCCGGCCGCGGATCCCGCCGCCGCCCCGGTTTCGTTCACCTTCTTCGAGGTCACGTCCGAATAATATTGGGCGCTCATCGATTCGATCACGAAATACTCTCGCGAGGGCCTCGGAACGGCCCGGATCGCCTCCAGCTTCTGTGGGCGGTCCTTATCGTCGGTAGCGTTGATGTAGTCATCGATCAGCTTCTGCCCCGGAGCCACGCTCGGGTCCGACAGCGACTGCCAGATCATCGCCTGCAGCGCCGGCCAGAACATCCGATACTTGAACAGGTCCGTGTATTGCGAGATCTCCTTGCGGGAATCTTCGATTTGCGACTGGAAGGCCGAGTACTGCTTCTGGAATTCCTTCTGCTGGCGGACTTTTTCCGTGGCCTCCTTGAGTTTGGCCACGTTATTTTCGTCGCCCAGGGCGCTGACGATGCGGGAGTTGTTATACCAGGGCATGGCCAGGGCCAACAGCAGGGCGGCGGCGGAGGCGGCGAACCACATTCGCTTGCGGGCCCAGGTGCGCTTGGTGGCGATCTCCTGAGGCAGCAGGTTCGTCTTGATCGCCGACATCCCCAGCCCCTGCAGCGCCAGACCGTAGGCCACCGCCAGCGAGAGCACGTTCTCGGTGAACTGCGGCGCGCTGACCGTCGTGGAGGGCGTGACCTTATTATAAGTGTCCACCGGCACGACGGAGATATTGAGGTTCTGCTCCAGGAATTTCTGAAGCCCCGGCAGGCGGAAACCGTCGCCCAGGCCGACGATCCGCTTGAACCGCGTGTCGCGGTGCGTGGCCGTATAGAACCCGATGGACCGCTGAATTTCCTGCACCAGGTCCGCGAACACCGGCCTCATCGCCTGGAAGACCTGCTTGGCGTACTTGCTGGTGGTGGCGGTGCGTTTGAGTTTTTCGGCCTTGGAGAACGAGAGCTTGAAGGCCTTGACCAGCGCCTCGGTGAAATTGTTTCCGCCGATCTGGATGGTTCGGGTCCACATTCGAGGCCCGTCGGCGACCACCAGGTCGGTCTTATCGGCCCCGACGTCGGCCAGGAGGGTGGCGCCTTCGGTGGCCGCCTGCCCGTCGTACATCATGAAGTTGTACAGGGCCAAGGGGGCCATCTGGACGAACTCGACGTTGAGCCCCACCTCGGTGAAGCGGTCGAGCATGTCATGCACGTCGATCTGCTTCATCGCGAAGATTCCGACTTCCATGTCGGGGCTGTCGGGGTCCACGAACGTCTGCCATCGCCAGATCACGTCGTCGATGGGGAAGGGGATCTGCTGCTCGGCCTCGTAGCGGACGATGTCGGGGATCTTTTTGGCGTCCACCGGGGGGAGCTTGACGAACCGGGTGAAGCTGCTCTGCCCGGGCACGGCCACGGCCACCAGCGAATCGGAAACGTTATTGCGGGCCAGGAACTGCTCCAGCGCGCTTCGGATGAGCACCTTCGGGTCGGCGTCGGGCTCGGAGAGAATCTTGGAATGCTCGATGATGTCGAAGGCCTCGACCTGGAGCTCGCCCTCGGCGTTGCGAAGTTTGACGGCCTTGAGGGCCACCTGTCCAATATCGATGCCCCAGACGGTCTTTGGTGTCGCCATTACCTACTCCTTGGCCGTTCGCATGCCGCTGTTAATACGAACCGGCGCCCATACACGGGCAAGTAAACCATCTTCATTCGTTGCTCTTTCCCGACGAAAGGCATCCGCTCGGAAAACCTTTTCGGTCGCACATTCACGGTTCGCCAGATCGTTTCTGGCGAGTATCGGACGGTTACTATAATATTTCCTTGTCCCGTGAGCAAGGCGTCTTCCAAGATATCGCCTGGCCGGGAAGGAACTTTCTTCCATCATTCCATCGCGCGTTTTTGCCTGACCGATCCGAAGGCGGATCGGCCAATCCCTGGTGGAGCAATACGGCGGGACATCCATGCCCAAGCCCGGCGGCTGCACGCGACGTTGGAGGAATGATCCATGTATGAGTGCGGGCAAATCCTGTCGCGAAACCGCCTCGCCAATGCACGCCGATATCAAAGCAAGGCGGCGGTCAACCGTCAAGCGGAATATCCGTCCAAATTCTTTTCCGCCGCCGGTTTCTTCTTTCCCCAGGCGACGGCCATGACCGATCGACACATTACTATATATGTCACTCCAACCCGCGAAGCCAGAAGCTCACCGGCCGGGTCGTCCGCGTCCAGGTCGATGCCCTTCCAAAGTCCGACCTGAGCGAGCGATGGTGCATTTCGGCTTCCGGATATGCAGTTTGGCCTCAAAACCCCACTGCGCCGACCAGCAAGCCCGCCAACTATTCCTCGAGAACGATGGCGGGCAAGCTGGATCTTACGTCGGCTTGCCGGTCGGCGCGTTGGGGATCTTCCAAGAAGAAAGAACTCTCGCATTCGGAAATCTGTCGAGGAAAAGCGGAACAATAGAAGTGCCGACGCGTGACTTCGCAGAAACCGAAATGCGCCTGAGCGGGCGATTGAAGCCTACAGCAGCGCCGCGGGGGCCAAGCTGAAATACTCCGCCAGGGTCCGAATGTGCGCCTTGCTCAATTCTCGCTGGCCCCTCAGGATGCGATGGCCCAGGCTGCGGTCCCCCAGCAGTCGCCCCAGGTCCGATTCGCTCATACCGCGATCTTCCATCAGCGAGCGGATCAATTCGACGGGCTTCATCTTCGACTGCTCGATCGCGTGGTGCTCGGCCTCGTATTTCTCCACGAAGGTGGCGATGGCTTCGAAATAATCTTCCTGATCGGCGTTCATCTTGAAACCCGCCATCGCGTCCAGCACCGCCAAGGCGTTGCGATAATCCACTTCGTCATGCAGCGGCCGGGGCATGAACAGCCCCACCAGTTCCGCGTAGCTGTCGGGAATTTCGTCGTGCGCCAATGTCTTGGTTTTCATAACTGTTCCTTCCATGCGCCGCGGTCATAGTCTTTGTGCGTCAGGACCCTCGGCGTGTAAACGATCCGCATATTGTAGTGAACCGCCGCGATAAGCCGGTATCGGTTGTGGGCGATATTGAACACCACTACCGGTCGGCCGCTGGCAACCTTCACCAGATCGGCACTGGGAAAAGTCTTCCGCAACTGGGCGAACCCAGCCCATCGGGCCGCATGGGTCTGCCCAGCCCATGCTTGAAGCGACGCCTCGGCTTCGTGATGGGCCTGCCAGAATTCCCGGAGCGTGCTGGTCTTGATGATTCGCATTCATGCACCATTATCGGCGGCTGGTGACAAAATGTCAACGCCTTTCGGATTTCAGGTTCTCATCCAATTTAAGTGCCTAACGCACTACGAAAGTCCCCACATAACCTAGGTTGGATTTTATCGCTTTTTTGCCAACGGCAAGGCCAAAAAAAGGGTTCATCCGGCGGAAGCGTAATTCCCCCGATAGGGGCTGACCGGCACGTCGCTTCCTTATCTTCAATAAAATAGCCACGGG
>CAZYDC010000092.1:0-12646 GCA_964646065.1 uncultured Planctomycetaceae bacterium
GCCCGACTTGTCACGCCGTAGCGTCTTCGCGAAGGCGGAAGGGCCGTTGCACGCGGAAGGAGTACGGAACAAGGTCGGTCGGCGAACATCCCCCGCGTGCAATGCGCCCCTTCGGGGCTAAATTGCACGTCCTACGTTGCGCGCCTACGTTGACTTGACCTGGCCGTTCGGCGCCGGTACGATGTTGCCGTTCATTTCAACAATTGGTTCAATGAACTTTCGCTTTCGGAGGTGGCGGCGATGGTGAAGAAGAAACAACATGTCCCCATCTTCATGGCAATAGCGTTGGCGGCGGCCTTGCATTTGTGCTGTGCCATCGCCTGGGCCGACAACCTGCAAAGAGGCGTCAATCTGCCGCTCTGGAATTCGAGCGTGGACATGACCCAGCTCGGACTGTCGCTGGACCAGTTCAAGGCCGACGGCGGCACCAATGTCGCTGTCAACGTCACCTGGTTCCAGGACAACATCAATTCGACCTCCATCGCGCCAAACTACAACATGTACAGCGCCAACGACGCCACAGTCATCGCCACCATCCAGGCCATTGAAGCGCGGGGAATGTCGGTGACGCTCAAGCCCCTGGTGGACTTGGCCAACGACCCCAACGACTGGCGAGGCGAGATCGTCGGCGGAACGAACTGGTTCAATGGAACCAGCGGCTATTGCGCCTTCATGGATCACTGGGCCGGCATCGCGACCCAGTATCACGTCCAAATGCTCGATATCGGAACGGAACTGGACGGGACCACCTCGCAAGACAGCGGGTGGCGGAGCGTCGTCAGCGGCGTCCGGGCGCAGGGATATACCGGAAAGTTGACCTATTCCGCCAACGCCGGCGACCCGGCCATCAGCGGAAACGTGGACTGGTGGGACGCCGTGGATTACATCGGAATCGACGCCTACTACCAACTGACATCGCAGAACAATCCGCCTCTGGCGACATTGCAATCGGCCTGGGCCAGCCGGGCGGCGAGCATCAACTCGTGGTGGAACGGCCTGCCGGCCAATCAGAAGAAGCCCGTCATTTTCACCGAGGTGGGTTATTGCAGCCAGACCGGCACCAACATTGAACCGTGGAACTGGACCTACAGTTCCACGCCGGATCCGCAGGAGCAGGCGAACTGCTACCAGGCGCTGCTTTCGCAGTTGTGGGGGAAACAATCCTGGTTCCAGGGAACGTATTGGTGGAACTGGGATATCGACCCGACCGGCGACACGTTGGGCTATACGCCCCAGGACAAATTGGCCGAGCAGGTCATGAGCCAGTACTACGTGATACCAGGCGATACGAACCGCGACGGCGTGGTGAACGCGGCCGACATCGACGCGATTTACCAGCACCTGACCGTCGCGCCGCCGGGGTACACGGGGTGGCCTCGGCCGCTGGTGGCCTACCAGGCCCAGTACGACGTCAACGGCGACGGCGCGGTCAGTCAGGCCGACGTGACGTACGAACTGAACCATTATTTCCTCACCAATTACGGCGACGCGAATCTGGACAAGGCCACCGACTTCGAAGACTTCCAAACCCTGCTGAACCACTGGCAGGCCAGCGGCGCCGGCATCGGCTGGGCGCAGGCGGACTTCAACGGCGACGGCGTGGTGGACTTCCTGGACTTCCAAATCCTGCTGAACTATTGGAACCCCGCAGGGTGGAACTTCGCCCCGTCGCAGACTCCCGAGCCAACCTCGTTGAGTTTGATCTCGCTGGGCGGCCTGGCCCTGCTTCGCAGGAAGAAGTAGGCCGTGGGCCGTGGCCCGTAGCCCGTAACGGCGAAGAAACGGCGAAGAGCCCGCGTGGATCACGTGATCCCGCGGGCTCTTTGCTTTTGTCGCTTCTTCGCTGTTGCTGTTTCTTAGCCGTTATTGCCTTCTGCTTACGGCCCACTGCCCACGCTGTTTCTTCTTCCGTCAGGGCCTTTCGACAGGCTCAGGGCAGGCCCTGCGTCGGCTCGGTGAAATACTTCATCGAGACCTTCTTATACTCCGCCGTGGAGAACAGCACGTCGTACCGCTGGATGTTCAACTCGGCAGCGGCGCGGTCCACGATGGCGCGGACCAGCGACTCCGAGCGGCCGTGGACCATCGCGAAGAGGTTGAAGTCGAAGTCCCCCAGAGGCGGTCGGCGGTAGCAGTGCGAGACCTCCGGCCGCTGCGCCAGCGTGCGGCCGGCGGCGTCGATGCGGTCGGCGGCGACTTGGAACACGGCCATGCCGTTGGCGACGAAGCCCAGGCGGCGATGGTTCACCACGGCGCCGAATCGCCGGATCACGCCCTGCCGAATCCACTGGGCGATCTGCTCGATGATTTGCTCCGTCGGTTGGCCCAACTCGGCGGCCAGGAGGTCGAAGGGTTGCGGGCCTTGCGGCAGGTCTTCCTGGAGCAAGCGGACCAGGCGCTTCTGGTCGTCGCTCAGGCTCACGGCCTCCGGTGTCACGCTTCCAGCGTTGTTTGCCCGAAGAGTGTTCCCCTCGTCCATCTGGAAATCGACGCGGACCTTGTAGACCGTGATCGCGGGCAGGCTGTGGAAGTCGGCGATGCCGGTGCGGCTGCGGAGGTCGGCCAGAATGCGGTCCACCTCGGCGGCCGACGGAGCGGTCAGCGTACACCAAAGGTTGTAGCCGCCCTGGCGGCCATAGTTGTGCGTCACGCCCGGCAGCTCGCTGACCAGCCGCGCGACCTGGTCCAGCCGATCCGGCGGAATCCGGGCCGCCACGAGCGTCGAGGCGTAGCCCAGTGACCGCGAATCGAACACGGCCCCGATGCGGCGGATCACGACTCCGCGCATGGCCGCGACGCCGGCCAACACTCTCCCGGGCTCGACGCCCAGCCGCGCGGCGATGACGTCGAACGGGCGGGCGTCCACGGGGAAATCCGTCTGGATGATCGACAGGATTTTACCGTCCAGGTCGTCCAGGTCGGCCGGTGCCTCGTCGGCCGCCAGCGGCGAGGTTATGGGTGGCGGCCATCCCTGGCCGACACCTCCGGACGCGGCGGCCAGGGATGGCCGCCGCGCAGAATGAAAGGATGGCGGCCGAGCAATGCCTCCTCCCGCAATGCCCCCTCGCGGCTGATACGTGCAGAACGGTTCCTCGGCCAGGTAATCTCCGGTGACAGCGCTGGCCCGGGCGCGGCAGCCGCCGCACACCTTGCCGAACTCGCACACGCCGCAGCGGCCATGATAGGAGTCCACGTCGCGCATCTGGCGAAAGACCTCGGACGTTTCCCAAATCTTGCGGAAGTCGAAATTTTCCTTCTTCACGTCGCCGCATTCGACGTCGAGGAACCCGCAGATCTGCACCTTGCCGACGTGCGAGATGAACGCAAACGCCTGCCCGCCCATGCACCCTTTGACCGGGTGGCCGTGTGACGCGGGCGTCTCGCCCGCGTGTGGCGAGGCCATCTTGGCCTCGCGTGGCGCGGACATCTTGTCCGCGTCTTGCCGTTGCTGTAGTTGCTGTTGTGTCGCAGAAGAAGGAGGAGAAGGAGCAACAGCCGGAAACGGCGAAGACGCGGGCGAGACGCCCTCGCCACACGCGGGCGAGACGCCCGCGTCACGTACGGAGGGCATGGCGACATGCTTCTGCCGCAGGATTCGCTGGTAGTGCGGCGCGCAGGTAACGCGAAGTTGGATGTCGCCGCCGTTCTGCCGGTCGGCCAGCCATTCGAGCGTTTGTTCGTACTGTTGCGGGCTGAGTTCCTGGGCGGCCAAGTCCTTGCCGCGCCCGGTGGGCACCAGCAGGAACGGGTTGAACACCGACGCCCCAAGGCGGATGGCCAGGGCCATGATTTCGGGCAACTCGGCCATGTTGTGCTGCGTGATGGTCGTGTTGATCTGGAAATCCAGGCCGGCCCGCTTGGCGGCCTCGATGCCGCGCAGGGACGCCTCAAATGAGCCCGTCACTTGGCGGAAGCTGTCGTGCGAGGCCGCCGTCGCGCCGTCCAGCGAGATCGAAATCCGGCGGATGCCGGATTCCACGATCTTGCGGGCCGAGGCGTCGTCGATCAGGACGCCGCATGGGGCCATCACCACCGGCAACCCCAGGCCGCACGCGTATTTCGCGATGTCGTAAATGTCCGGGCGGAGCATCGGCTCGCCGCCGGTGAGGATGATGATCGGTTTGGCGAATGAGGCGATGTTGTCCAGGAGTTTGAAGCACTCCGCGGTGGTCAATTCACCCGCGTACGGCGTAGGCCGCGCGGCGGCGCGGCAGTGCTTGCAAGCCAGGATGCAGGAGCGCGTGACCTCCCAGGCAATGAGGCGTGGCAGGTGCTTGCCCCCCTCCGCCGTTGGGCCTGGATGGCCGCTCATGGGTTGCCCCCGGCCGGCGCGGCGATCTCCTGGTCGCTCAGGTAGCAGGCGGGGTCCGGCGCCCACAGGTCGCCGGTAGCCGCCTCGGCCCGGACGCGGAAGTTGCCGCCGCAGATGTCCAGGAACCGGCAGGTCGCGCAGCGCCCCGTGACGAAGCGGCGCTTGTCCTTGAGCCTGGCCATCAGCGGATTGGAAAGGTCGGTCCAGATGTCGGAGAACTTTCGCTCGGTGACGTTCCCGAACGACACGTGCCGCCAGAACTGGTCGGCGTGGACCGAGCCGTCCCAGGACACGCACCCGATGCCGACGCCCGAGGAATTGCCCGCGTTCATCCGCAGAAGGCTCAGCACGTCGGCGGCGCGCGGGTTGTTCTCGCGGAGCATTCGCAGGTACAGGTATGGGCCGTCCACGTGGTTGTCCACGGTGAGCACTTCCTTGGGCAGGCCCTGGGCGTGCAACTCGAACGTGCGGTCGATGATGAGGTCCACCACCCGCCGCGTCGCGTCGTGGTCCAGGTCCTCCTCCATCAGCTTGGTGCCGCGCCCGGCGTAGACCAGGTGATAGAAGCACACGCGCGGAATGTCCTCGTCGCGAAGGAGAGTGAAAATGTCGGACACGTCGGCGACGTTGCGGTTGTTGATGGTGAACCGCAGCCCGACCTTGATGCCGGCCTGGCGGCAGTTGCGGATGCCCTCCAGCGCGTGGTCGTACGCGCCCTCGCGGCCGCGGAACTTGTCGTTGGTTTCCCTCATGCCGTCCAGCGAGACACCCACGTAGCTGAGTCCGACCTCGCGGAGGCGCTCGGCGGTTTTTTGATCGATGAGCGTGCCGTTGGTGGAGATGACGGCCCTCATGCCCAGCTTGGTGGCCCGCGAGGCCAGCTCGAACAGGTCGGGCCTCAGCAGCGGTTCGCCGCCGGAGAACAGCACCACCGGCGCGCCGAAGGCGGCCAGGTCCTCCAACAGCGCCACGCCCTGCTCGGTGGTCATTTCACCCGGGTACTGGCGGTCGGCGGAATGAGAGTAGCAATGCACGCAACGAAGGTTGCAGCGACGGGTGCAGTTCCAGACGACCACCGGTTTTTTGTCGGCGGAGAACTGGAGCAGGTGGCTGGGCAATTGGCCGCTCCGGGCGCCGTAGCGGAGCACGTCCGAGGGTTCCACCGTGCCGCAATAGAGTTTCGATATACCGATCATTCGGGCTGCCTCCAAGTTTCAGTATAACATTCTAGGTGCTTTTCAGTTTCCGGGAAACTATTCGGACACCACGTCGGGTGCCCTTTCGGGTGCCATGCCCAAGTCCGCGCGGCCATGTGCGCACCGCGTGAGCATGTCTGCACCGCGCGCTCATGCCCGCGCGGACTTGGGCATGGCACCCGAAAGATATCTCGCTACTTCTCCAGGGAATCCAGGTCGAACATCCGCCGGATGAGGTCGATGGCCGCCAGGTTTTCGCTGGCCCCGGCGCTCTGGGGCAACTGGTTCAGGAACGTCAGCGGTTTGTGCAGGAGTTTCTTGCACAGCGACTGCGTCAGCAGGTCGAGTTGCCCCTGGTCGGCCTTGAACTGGTGGCCGTATCGCTGGATCACGCCCTTCTGAAGCGTCTCGAAATACTGCTGGAGCAGCCGAACCGTGGGCAGCAGTTGCAGCGAGTCCAGCCACTGGGCGAACCGCCCGGCCTCGTCCTGGACGATCGCCTCCGCTCGCGGGATTTCGCGCCGGCGGCGGTCGATGTTTCGGGCGACCAGCAGGTTCAGGTCGTCGATGTTGTGCAAGAAGACGTTGGTCAACTTGCCCAGGGCCGGATCGACGTCGCGCGGGACGGCGATATCGACGATGAACAGCGGCCGACCCGAGCGGCGAAGGATGTCCCCCACCGTCTTGCAGGTCAAAACCAAGTCTGGCGAGCCGGTCGAGGAGATCAGCAGGTCCACGCCCGCGATCACCGACGGGATCTCCTCCATCGCGATGGCCCGGACTTCCAATTGATTCGGCGAACCGGCCGATGGCGCAGCCTGCGACCGGGTTTTCAACTCGGGGAACATTTGCAGCAGGGCCGGGCACTTGATCTCCTGAGGAACTTCCACGTCCTCGTCGTCGTGGTCCGCGTCGGGGGCTTGCGGCAGTTGCCGCAGGAGGTCATCGGCCACTTCCTGGGCGCGCGACAGCGTGCGATTGGCGACGATGACGCGATGCACTCCGCCGCGAATGACGGCCCGGGCCGCCAATTGCGCGGTCTGACCGGCCCCGATGAACAGCACGCTCTTGCCCGCCAGCTCGGAGAAAACCCGCTGCGACAGCTCGACGGCCGCCTGGGCAATGCTCGCCGAACCGTGGCCCAGTTGCGTCTCGCTCTGCACCCGCTTGCCCACGCGAAAGGACCAGTGCAGCAGCTTGTTGAGCAGGAAGCGGCTGGTGCGCTCCTCGGAGGCCAGGCGATAGGCCTCCTTGATCTGCCCGAGAATCTGGTGCTCGCCCACGATCTGGGAATCCAGCGACGCGGTCACGCGGAACAGGTGGTTCACGGCCTCCTGTCCGGAATGTCGGTAGAACGCGGAGGTGTCCATCGGGCCGGCCAGGTCTTTGATCTTGCGGACGTGCTCGATGAAATATCCCAGGCCGTCGCGCGGGCCGGCGGAAACGAAAAAAACGTCCGTGCGGTTGCACGTGCTCAGGACCAAGGCTTCCTCGAAAATATTTTCGGCATGGATCGCGCGCAGGAACTGCCGGACCTGCTCGTCCGAAAGCGAGAACCGCTCGCGGACGTCCACGGGCGCCGTGCGGTGGCTGATGCCTATGACGGAAAGTTCCATATCCTTACTCAACTCGAATCACGAGGACAGCGTCGCGCTGGCCACCAGCAAGGCCATGATGGTCAGGAAGCCCGCCACCGCGATCAGGGAAATCCGCGACATCGGCCACTTGCCCGCCGTCCTGCCCAGGATGGCCACCAGGCAGATGACCCAGGCGAACGAGCCGATCGCGATCTTCGCGGCCAACTTGGGGCCTTGGCCTTCCAGGGGCACTCCCGAGTGCGCCAGCCACATGCCCGTGGCGATGCTGACCGTCATAAAACCAAAGCCGTGCAGCAAGGCCCACCAGGTCATCTTGCCCAGCAGTTCCAGCGGGGGCAGGCGGTCGAACAGCAGGCCGAAACGGTGCTTCTTGAGGTTGTGCTGCGCCACCAGGTGCAAGAGGCCGTACACTCCGCCCAGGCTCAAGGCCGTGTAGGCCAGCGCCGCGGGCAGGATGTGCAAGCGCGCCCACCAAGGGCCGGCGACCTCCGGGGCGGCCGTCGGCAGAAACACCGAGGCCGTGTATTGAAACAGGAAGATCAGCCCGAAGATGAACAGCCCCGCGCGGCGGTCCCGCGCGATCCGTTCCAGCACCCAGTACATCGCCGCCATCGACACGGCAATGACGGACAGGATCCCGTATTGTCCGACCAGGGGCGAGTATCCGTCATGCGCGTGCGTGCCTCGCAAAACCAGGAAGGCCGCGTGAACGGCGATGACGGCGACGACCCACGGGCTTCGCGCCTGCACGCGAACCGCCATGAAAAACGTCGCCCCGTAATCGATCAGCAGGGCCAGGTAGAACAAGGGTAGCAGCCAGTTGGCAACCTTCAGCAGATCATCCATATTCGCACCGGGTCAGGGGGTTTGCAAGGACCGTGCCACACGCCTGCCGCAACCACAGGCCCGCCGGCGCCGGACAACCGCCACAGGCCAAGAATTTTAGGTATTCGCACATCGGCAACGATTATATCTTCGCAAATGCCCGTCAGGTTCGCAATTGTTTGTAGTTCCGCCCTCAGGCGATTCTTCAGAAGTCCCTCACCGGGCCGCTGCAGGCGGCATTTTCTCAATTCCGCCACGATCTCTCTGGGTCCCATTCCCGCATGTGAGAATGACTGTTGCGAAAACCCGGCCATCTAGAGAACCGGATTCTGAGAAAGTGATTTTCGCTTGACTGGTGTGGCGCGAATCTATAGCGTGGAAGATCGAAAGTTAATCAATTCATATAGACGACATTGGCAATTGTGAACTAGAAACAGTTCCGTGGCACGTGATGTGCATTGTGCCGCGAGCGGGGGTTTGTTGTCGTCGCAGGCCGGCATTGTTGCCATGATGGAACGAGTTATTTATGGACTATTTCTTCGTGCCGCTTTTTGTGGCTCTGTCCGCCGCGTTTGTGGTGGGCGGGTTGGTGTTTTCGCGCCTGGTGGCGCCTCATAATCCCGGAAGCATCAAGAACTCCCCCTACGAATGCGGCGAGCAGCCCATCGGCCAGGCGTGGATCCAGTTCAACGTCGGATATTACCTCTTCGGCCTGCTGTTCCTGGTATTCGACGTGGAAGCGGCGTTCCTGTACCCCTGGGCCGTGGCGTTCAAAACCGTGGGGCTGGCCGGGTTCGTCGAGGCGCTTATCTTCCTGCTGGTGCTCATCCTGGGCCTGGCGTACGCGTGGAAGAAGGGGGCGCTGGAGTGGGTGTGATCCTGGGCAAACTGGCCCCCCGGATCGAGCAACTCCCGGGCGGAGCCGTCATGATCGGTTCATTCGACACCATCATCAACTGGTCGCGAGCCAACAGCCTCTGGCCGCTGGCGTTCGGCACCAAGTGCTGCGCCATCGAGATGCTGATGGCCACCGGGGCCGCTCACCAGGACATGTCGCGCTTCGGCGCGGAGGTCGCCCGGCAGACGCCCCGGCAGGCGGACTTCATGGTCATCGCCGGGGCCATCGTCAAGAAAATGGCCATGCGCGTCCGGATGCTCTACGAGCAGATGGCCGAACCGCGCTACGTGATGGCCACCGGCTCCTGCGCCATCTCCGGCGGCCCCTTCATGTACAACTCGTATACTATGGTTCGCGGAGTGGACGAACTGCTTCCGGTGGACGTCTACGTCCCCGGCTGCCCGCCCAGGCCCGAAGCGTTTTTCTGGGGCCTCTTGACCCTCCAGAGGCTCATCAAGGAAGGCCAGAGCATCCGCGACTGCGATGTCCGGCGAAAACCCGTCCTGTCCGCCCTGCCCCAGGGCATCACCATGGCCGACATCCAGGAGCAGGTGCAGAAGGCCCTCGTGGAAGAAAACGTGGTCAATGTCAACCGGGACGTTGACGAAAAAATCTGGACCGAAAGGCTCAAGCAGTGGATAGCGAAGTACTCTTACAAGCCGTGATCGCCCTGGAAAGCGGCCTGACAAAGCGCGACAAGAGCGACCGCCCCGCCGTGCAGGCGCCGGCGGATCGGCTCCTGCCGCTCATGAAGCGCCTGCGCGAAGAACCAGCGTTCGCGTTCGACATGTTGCTGGACCACACGGCCGTCGACTGGATCGAACAGGGGCGGTTCGAGCTGGTCTACCAACTTTACTCCAGCGTCCACGGCCATTACCTGATGGTCGTCACCAGCGTGCCGCGCGACAACCCCGTGACGCCCTCGGTGTGCGGCGTCTGGCAAGGCGCCCACTGGCTGGAGCGCGAGGTGTTCGATTTGATGGGCGTCCTCTACGACGAGCATCCCGATCTGCGACGGGTCTTTCTGGACGACGACTTTGCGACGCATTCGCAGAGCCCCCGCGTTCAAGGCGGGGCCTGCCTTGAAGGCGACGGCACTGCCACTGCGTCTAACAAAACGCATTCGCAGAGCCCCCGCGTTCCAGGCCCCAGCGGCCTGGAAGGCGGCAGCACCGCGAATGCGTCTAACGGCCATCCGCTCCGCAAGGATTACAAGGACGATGACATGCTGGAGCTTCCCAAGTGACCGTCACCATAAAATCGCTCGATGACGTACTCAAGGCGCCCGGCACGGCGGAAAGCTCGCTGTCCACGCAGGAATATTACGTGAACATGGGGCCGCAGCACCCCATCGCCCACGGGTCGCTGCGCGTGGTGCTGCGGCTGGACGGCGAGACCGTCAAGGAAGTGATCCCGGTGCCGGGATTCGTGCATCGCGGCCTGGAGAAGATGAGCGAGCACCTCAACTACCGCCAGATCGTCCACCTGACCGACCGCATGGATTACCTTTCGGCGCTGATGAACAACTGGGCCTTTTCCCGCGCCGTGGAGAAGGCGGCCGGCATCGAGACCAACGGGCGAATCGAAACCATTCGCACCCTCATGGCCGAGCTTCAGCGGGTCCAGAGCCACGCGCTGTGGTGGGGAGTGCTGGGGATGGACCTGGGCGCGTTCACGGCGTTCCTGTATTCCTTCCGCGAGCGAGAGATCATCGGCGAGGTGTTCGAGCAAACCATCGGCGCGCGGCTGACGATGAACTACATCCAGCCGGGCGGGCTGATGTTCGACATCCACCCGGAATTCGTCTCGAAGGTCAAGGGCCTGGTCAAATATCTCCGCCCGATCGTGGAGGAGTACGACACGCTGCTGTCGGGCAACGTGATCCTCCAGGAGCGGTTGCGGAACGTCGGCATCCTGGACCCGAAATTGGCGATGTCTCTGGGCTGCACAGGCCCGGTCCTTCGCGGCAGCGGAGTGCCCTACGACCTGCGAAAGGTCGAACCCTACGGCCTGTACGACAAGGTCGATTTCAACGTGGTGGTGGGCACCACGGGCGACTGCTGGGACCGATATTACGTCCGCATCGAGGAGATGCGGCAGTCGCTGCGGATCATCGAGCAACTGATCGACAATATTCCCGAAGGCCCGCACATGACCGTTAAATACGGCGCCAGGATCAAGGTGCCCGAAGGGACTTTCTACAGCCAGTTGGAGACGGCCCGGGGCGTCTTGGGCGTGTTCATCGTCTCCGACGGAAAGAGCGACGTGCCGTACCGGATTCATTTCCGCTCGCCCAGCTACAGCAACCTGTGGGCGGTGACGGCCATCGCCCCGGGATGGCGAATCGCGGACTTCATCGCGATTCAATCCAGCCTGGACCTGGTCATCCCGGACATCGATCGCTGAGGACGTGTATGAAAACAGACTGTCATCGTAGCATGGGCATCTTGCCCATGAGTCCCACGGGCGTCCCGCCCGTGCCTTCGCTTTTGTCGTTTTTCTTGCGCCCCGGAAGAAACAGAAAGAACAACAACCACGGGCAAGATGCCCGTGAGACTCATGGGCGGGACGCCCATGCTACGTTTCCATGCGCGATGAGGAGTCGCCCGTGACCTGTGCATTACTGATCGCAGCCATAGCCAACAGTTCCGCCATGGCGGTCAAAACCGTGACCGTGGCGGACCGGGCGTGGAACGCGCTGCCGGGGAACTTCTGGTTGTCTGTGGGATACATGGCGCTGTCCATGGCGGCCATCGGGGGCCTGGTGGCCGGTCTGGGCATGTCCTTGATTTACGCGGAACGCAAGGTCGCCGGGCACTTCCAGTGCCGACTGGGTCCGATGCGCGTCGGACCGCACGGGATTCTCCAGACCGTCGCCGATACGCTCAAGCTCCTCCTTAAGGAAGACATCGTCCCGCACCAGGCCGACGCGGCCATGCACCTGCTGGCGCCGTTCCTGTCGCTGACCGCGACCATCCTGGTTCTGCTGGTGCTGCCGTACAGCCCCATTTTGCAGATCTCCAACGTGAACATCGGCGTGTTGTACGTCACCGCCATCAGCGGACTGGGCGTCATGGGAATCTTGCTGGGCGGTTGGAGCTCCAACAACAAGTGGTCGCTGATCGGCGCCATGCGCGCGGCAGCGCAGATCATCTCGTACGAGGTCTCGGCCACGCTGGCGCTCTTGGTGGTGGTGCTGTTCTCCGGCACGCTCTCGCTGGGCGGAATCGTGGAAAGCCAGGCCGACGGCTGGTGGATCTGGCGGGCGCACGGCGTGGGCATCGTCGCGTTCATTATCTATGTGATCGCCTCGACGGCGGAGATCAACCGCACGCCGTTTGATATCCCCGAGGGCGAGTCGGAATTGACGGCCGGGTTCCACACCGAGTATTCCGGCCTGCGTTTCAGCTTCTTCTTCCTGGCCGAGTTCATCAACATGTTCGTGATCGCGGCCTTGGCCTCGACGCTGTTCCTGGGCGGCTGGATGCCCTTCCACATCGGCGGACTCGACGGCTTCAACGCGGTGATGGATTATCTCCCGCCCAGCGTCTGGTTCCTGCTCAAGACCGCCTGGGTGATTTTCATGCTGATGTGGTTCCGGTGGACTTTCCCGCGCCTGCGAGTGGACCAGCTCATGCACCTGGAATGGAAGGTCCTGCTGCCCATCGGATTTGTCAACCTGGTGGCGGCGGCGGGAGTCGTGCTGCTCAAGTGGTACTTTTTCCCGACCAGCCCTTGAGAAAGTGTATGAAACGTGACTGTCATCGTAGCATGGGCATCTTGCCCATGAGTCTCACGGGCGTCCCGCCCGTGTCTT
>CAZYDC010000093.1:0-12560 GCA_964646065.1 uncultured Planctomycetaceae bacterium
CAGCATGCCCTTCCTCCGCACGCCGCAGCACCCGGCCCTCAAGGGCATCACGTCCTGGGACCTGCATTTCTGGTCGCCGGACCATGTGTCCGCGCGCGGGGCGTATTCCAAACCCACCTCCGGGCCGGCCATCGCCTTGATCGACAGCGGCTGCGACAAGGGCCTGGAATGGGTCGAGATGATGGAAGTTTTCCACGGCAAGGGCAATTACCTGCTCTGCCAACTGCCGGTGATCGGCAGCTATGACAAGGAGCCGATGGCCCGCGAGATGCTGGCGAGGCTCGTCAATTACGTCGGCGGCGAAGCGGCGTTCATCCAGCCGTCGCGACGA
The DNA here is from genome assembly GCA_964646065.1 of uncultured Planctomycetaceae bacterium. Taxonomy (GTDB): domain Bacteria; phylum Planctomycetota; class Phycisphaerae; order SM23-33; family SM23-33; genus CAZYDC01. The sequence goes on from CAZYDC010000093.1 coordinate 332, forward strand.
TTGATGGTGGCCACGCAGGCCAATTCACTGATCGCCGACAAACTCCGCGATTGGGGCGTCGCGTTCGACTTGGTCGATCCGCATGGCGACAAACAACGTCGCCATGCCACCCTTGAAGAAGACCTCGTCGCCACCCAGCGCGTGACGATGATCGAAGGCCGCGACCTGCCCAAGTATGCCGACAAGTCGGCCCAGTTCAAGGCCGCCTTGAACGACGGCGCCGTGCTGATCCTGCACGACGTCTGGCCGGCGGAAAACGCGATGGTCAACGACCTGGCCGGGCAGGACGTGCGGATGACCGTGCAGCCTCGCAAGACCTGGGACGGCCGCGGATATCGAAACGGGTTTACCAATTTGACCGCCGGCGTCAGCCACCTGGACCTGTACTGGAAGCGGTACGAGGGCGGGGAAATCGGCTGGAATCAGGCCGTCGATCCGTCCTACAAGATCGAGGACCTGGTCAATTGGAGCGTCTGGTGCGCCGCGGGAACGGAGCACATCTACCCTGGAGGACTGCTCGAAATCCCGGTCGGCAAGGGCAAGCTCATCATCGACCAACTGCGGTGGGAAATCCCCAACCAGCTTCTGGCAACATCGCAGGCGCGGGTCGTAACCGCCATGATGCTGGGCCTGGGGGTGACCATCGAGCCGACGGTCGTGCAACGCGCGTTGCCGCGCGACGTGACCTATCAGCCGCTGGACCTGCACGCGGTGGCCAACACCGCTTTCCGCGCCGGAACGCACGATGCCGCCTCCCCGACGGACGCGTGGACCGGCCAGGGTCCGAACGCCGACATGAAGACTTTCCCGACCGGCGAGCAGATTTTTGGCGGCGTCCCGTTCACCATCCCGCAAAATTCCTACGACAACTGCATCGCATTGAAATCGCAATCGCAGCCGACGACGGCCCCCGCCGAATACACGCACCGAGACAAGCTGCCCACCAGCGTCACGATCCCGGTCGGCCTGCCCCCAAGGAGCCCGGCCACCGAGCCTGCCGGAATGCAGATCGAGGGCCTTTGGTTCCTTCACGCGGCCGCGTTCACGACCGACGGTTTGGCCGGCATGTATCAGGTGCTGTACCAGGACGGTTCCACGCTGGACATCCCGTTGGTGAGCGGCCTGAACATGCGCGACTGGACCGCGCCGCCGGCCGCGTTCACGGGCGAAAAAGGCACGCAAAGCTACGTGGCCTGGACCGGCACGACCGACGAGTTCCCGACCGTGTGCGTGTTCCGGATGCTCTGGGTGAACCCGAGGCCCGGCTCGCCCGTCAAGGCCGTGCGGTTCAGCAACCCCTCGGCCGCCTGCCCGATCCTGATCGCGATGACCGCCGTCCTGAAGTCCTCCCCCGCCGGTCAGGTCGCAGCCGCCCAGGCGGTCGAACTGTACAACCAGGCCGTGCAGGCCCTGCGCGACGGCCAGGACGCACAGGCCGAAACCCTGCTCAAAAAAGCGGTCGCCGCCGACCCCTCGCACGCCGGCGCCTGCCAGGCCCTGGCCCAGCTCTACGACAAAATGAAAAACGAGGACCTCGCCTTCGAGGCCTATCGCGCCTGGGCCGCCACCGGCCCCAACACGTACGTGCCGTACAACCGCATCGGCCAAATCTACGAGGCCCGCAAGCAATACAAGCAGGCCCTGGACGCCTACACGCGCTCGCTTCAAATCGAATGGAACCAACCGCCGACCATTGAGGCGAAAAGCCGAATGGAAAAGCTGGTCAAGGAGTGATCCCTGGGAACGCCAATCTCCTGATTGGCGATGAAGAGACAGGAGAAAGAACAACAGCAAGAGCCAATCGGGAGATTGGCGTTCCCAGAGGATGCCCTATTCCGTGATGTTCTTGTACTTGCCGCCGGTCTCGTCGGCGATTGCCTTCATAAGTTTGACGGCGCTTGCATCGTCCTGTTCGCCGTAGAGATAGGTGAAGACGTGAACGTTCTTCGCCTTATTTCGAGACCGGATATACTTACGGACGGCATCGTCATTGGGGAAGGCGCCGTCCGTCAAAAAAAAGATCACCTTGTCCCCGCCCCTTTCGGCGTTGAGCAGATCGAAGCACCGATTCAGGGCAGGGATCGGGTCCGACCCGGCACCGTGAAGGCATATCTTATTTAGCCAATTTTCCGCCGCGTCACGATTTTCTTTTGTGGCATTTAACAGCCGCTTGCGCAAGCGAATCCTGCGGCTACTCTTCTCCCAGCATCTTCCTGAGTTCCACAATCAGGGGCGGCACATCTTCCGCGGCGATTCGCCACAGAATATCGAGGTTGATGATGTCGTACCCGTGAATCAGGCGGTTTCGGGCAGCCGCCATCTGGCTCCAGGGTATGTCGGGGTGAGCTTGGCGGCCATCGGCCGAAACTTTCCCGGCCGCTTCCCCGATCACCTCGATCGCGCGGACCAGCGCCAGCCGGAACATTTCATTCTGGTCCAAGTCGGATCGGTTTCGGCCGGCAAGCATTCGCTGAACAGACAAGGCATGGTCGAGCATGTGTCGCCACCTAACTGTATCGTCATGCTGCGACATACTGCACCTGCGCTTGGCGAATAACCTCGTCGCGGAAGTACTTGCTGAGGCATTGGGGCGTGTTCAAATCGACCTTTCGCCCCAGAAGTTCGGAGAGTTCCTCCTGCAGGCCGAAGAACGCCAGTCCAGGCGTCTGCCCTGGTTCAAACTCCACCAGCACGTCGATATCGCTGTCGGGGCCAAAATCGTCCCGAAGGATCGAGCCGAACAGCGAAAGCTTGCGAATGTGGTTCCGCCGACAGAAGCCGGATATTTCCTCGGAACAAAAATCAATGCCATGAAGGGTCATCTCTGCGCTCCGCGTCCGAACCGTTTTCATTTTACGCGATATCCCAAACGCGGGCAATGCTTTTCAAACGCCGATGCGGGTGACGCCCGATACTCGCCAAACTGCAAGCTCAAACCCGGCTTTTCCCAGACACCCCCAAGCGGACTTGGGGGTGCCACAAGAGTTGGGGTGCCACACAATCAGCTTGCCCATGGGTAATGCCGCCAGCCCTGTCAGTCCGGCGCAACCAGATGTTGCATGCAGCCGACAAGCGTATCGACCATTTCCTCCATCGTCCCAGTGAAGGGGGTGCGCTCCCAGCGGCCGGTGTGGAGTTTGGCGCTCAGGCCGTAGGTCGCCGCATCCAGCCTGGTCAGGCGGACACGGTCGGAGTTTTGCAATTCCCCGTTGGGGCCGATAGGCTCCTGCCGGCCCAGGATTAGGTTGTCGCCATGCACGCGGACGTACAGCCCGGCCGTCGGCTCATGGCCTTCCAAGAGTTTCGCCAGTTTCGATTGCGCCGCCTGCATGTTCTCTTGCATTGGAAGTCCTCACACCAAGAGGCTATCCGAACAACCCACAGCCGATGGCGGCTGTGCCACAACAAAGAGGTTATTCAGATAGGCTCTAAACCATGAAGATAATGGGTTTTTGTTCGGATGATCCTGAAAAAATAAAAAATATTTCGGGTGGCTAGGCGCGGCTAGCCATGAAGTTACTGTCACGATATTTTACAATGATACAGATTTTTCACACAACAGACTTATCGTGGTATAATACTGGTCGTCCGTTAGGGACGCTTGGCGTGGGTCCGCTTAATGCCCGCGATGGCAGTTATTTGAAATGTGGATATGAGCAGCAGGAAAGGAGATTGACGATTTACAATTTACAATTGACGATTCAACGGCGAAGAGAAGAGCCCACTCTCGATGCCAGGTCATTGCCAACCATTTGGCAACAAGCGTGCCCGCGCGGCAGATGACTATATGTAGTGGGTCCAGCGCCGAGAACCCACAAGAGAAGTTTCAAAAACACGTAAAAAGAGGTGATCGAAAATGCTAACATACTTTAAATACATCGCTTACAGCTTTGGATGGCTCGAAAAATGGGTTCCAGTGGCTTCCCGGCGAGTTCCGGTGGCTTCCAAAGTCGTCGCCGTGGCTTCCGAAGTCGTTCCGGTGGCTTCCCGACGGGTTCCAATAGGTTCTAATGTTGCTCTTAACCCCGCTCTTAACCCCGCCATTGACAGCGGCGGCGCGGGGTGCAACAATGGTGCTCCCAAAAAAAGGATAGCGGATGCCCTACGATTTTGTGTTCAAGCCCTTTGCCCAGATGACTCCCGAGGACTACGCGGCCGTCGGGTTCAAGTCCGGCCTGGAGATTCACCAGCAGCTCCTGACGGACAAGAAGCTCTTCTGCCGGTGCCCGGCCGGGCACTACAGCAGCGCCTACGACGCGGAGATTCTGCGGCACATGCGTCCGACGCTCTCGGAGCTGGGCGAGTACGACGGCACGGCGCTGATGGAGTTCAAGACCAAGAAGGACATTGTCTACCGCATCAACCGCGAGACGGTCTGCACCTACGAGATGGACGACACGCCGCCGTTCATGATCAACGAGCAGGCGCTGGAGATCGCGCTGGGCGTGGCGATGCTGTACGAGTGCGTGATGATCGACGAGCTTCACATCGCCCGCAAGCAGTACCTCGACGGGAGCATCCCGACGGGTTTTCAGCGGACGACGATTGTCGGCCTGGACGGCCACGTGCCGTACAAGGATCGGCAGATCGGGATCGTGCAGCTCGGCCTGGAGGAAGACGCCTGCCGCGAGGTCAGCGACATCGGGCACCGGCGGACGTACCTGACGGATCGCCTGGGCATGCCGCTGATCGAGACGGTGACGGCGCCGGACATGCGGACGCCGCAGGAAGCGGCCGAGGTGGCCCAGATTCTGCGGCGGATCGTCCGCAGCACGGGGCACGTGCGGACGGGCATCGGTGCCGGGCGCGAGGACGTCAACGTCAGCGTCACCGGCGGAACGCGGATCGAGATCAAGGGCGTGCCGAGAATCCCGCGGATACCGCTGCTGACCTACAACGAGGCGATGCGGCAGTGGAACCTGCTGCGGCTTCGCGAAGAGCTGGCCCGCCGGGGCGTGACGCCCGCGACGTTCAAGGCCCGATCCGAGGATGTCACCAAGATCGTCCGAAAGACGAACTACCTGCCGATCCAGTCGGGCGTGGCCAGCGGCATGTGCGCGTACGGCGTGCTGCTCCAGGGCTTCCGCAGCCTCTTGAACTGGCAGACGCAGACGGACACGTATTTCCACAAGGAGATATCCGACCGCGTCCGCGTAATCGCCTGCCTGACGGTGCTGCCCAACATCGTCCACTCGGACAGCCTGGGCGAAGGGCTGGCCGGCAGCGAGTGGCTGAACGTCAAGAAGGCGCTGGCGGCCGGCGACAACGACACGGTCGTCGTGGTCTGGGGCTCCCAGGAGGACGCGCGACTGGCCGCACAGGAGATCACAATCCGGGCCAGAGAGGCGACGGTCGGCATTCCTTCCGAGACACGGCAGGCCCTGAGGGACGACACCAATGGGTTCGAGCGAATTCTGCCCGGGGCCGATCGGATGTACCCCGATACCGATTTGCCGCCCAAGCAAATCGCCCCGGATCGCATCGCCTGCATTCGCGCGGGGCTTCCGGCGGACATCATGGCCCGCGAGGCTTGGTACCGGCAGATCGGCGTGCCGAGCGATCTCGTCGAGCAGTTGTCGAGCTCGCCGCTGGCCGGCCTTTTCGAGAAGGCGGTGAAAGAGCGCGGCATCGACCCGAAGCTGGCCGCGGTGATCCTGATGCATTATCCCAGGATCCTCGAACGAAACGGACTGAAGGTCGAAGATGCGTCGGCGAGTTGCCAAGTCGGGTGCGATTCCGGGTGCCATGCCCAAGTCTGCGCGGGCATGGGAAAACCGGAAACACATGCCCGCGCAGACTTGGGCATGACACCCGAAGAGGCCATTTTCGATGCGGTGTTCGAGGCGATACAGAGCGGCCGCCTATATCGAGAAGGCGTGATGGGCGTCCTTGAGCAGGCGTTGACCACAGGCCGACCAGTGGCAGAGTTGCTGCCCGCCGAAGCAGCAACAGCAAGACATGGGCAAGATGCCCATGCTACACACGGGCAGGGTGCCCGTGCCACAAGGCTGGCGCAGGACCAGGCCCGGATCGCCGGGCAACTGACCGGGCCTCGCTACCAGGACCCTGGCCGCCGCATTCGTCGAGCCATGGGCCTTCTGATGGCCGACTGGCGAGGCCGGGTCTGCGGCGCCGACGCCGCACGAGGCATAGCTGCCGCACTTGAGAAAGTCAATCCATGAACGACAACATCGCCGAGTCATACAAAGGCTACAAAGGCCAGGCCCTCACGGTCCTCCAGAAGTTTGACGCCAAGGTCTGGACGGACATCATTTTCGTCACGCCGACGGGGCGATACACCGGCATTGTCCTGCCGCGGTCCGAGACGGCCGACCCGCTGCACATCGTGCTGAAGCTTCGCTCGGGGTACAACATCGGCATCCGCGCGGACCGCGTGACCGCCGTCGAGATTCTCGGCCGCAAGGAGGCCCATTACAAGATTCCCGAAAAGGCCTTCCCCTACGACCCGGCCAAGCCGAACGTCAAACTGTTGGGCACGGGCGGCACGATCGCCAGCCGGCTGGACTACCGCACCGGCGCGGTCATCCCGGCCTTTTCGCCGGGCGAACTGTACGGCTCGGTGCCGGAGCTGGGCGACATCTGCAACCTGGAGACCGAGAAGCTCTTCGGCGTGTTCAGCGAGAACATGGGGCCCGAGCAGTACATCGCGGTGGCCCAGGCCATCGGGCGGGAGATCGCCAAGGGCGTGCATGGCGTGGTCATCGGGCACGGCACCGACACGATGCACCACACGGCGGCGATCCTGTCGTTCATGGTGCAGAACTCGCCGGTGCCCATCGTGATGGTCGGGTCGCAGCGGTCGAGCGACAGGCCGTCATCGGACGCGGCGCTGAACCTGATGCACAGCGTCAAGACGGCGGCCGAGAGCGACATCGCCGAGGTCATGGTGTGCATGTTCGGTCCGACCTCGGACAGCTACGGCCTCCTGCACCGCGGCACGCGCGTCCGCAAGATGCACTCCAGCTACCGCTCGACCTTCCGGACGATCGGCGACATTCCCATCGCCATGGTCAGCCGCCAGAAGATCACCCCGCTGCGGCAGGACTACAAGCGCCGCCGCCAGGACCGCAACGTGATCATCAACACGGCCTTCGAAGAGAAAGTCGCCATCGTCTATTACTACCCCAACATGAAGCCGGACATGATCGACTCGCTCATCGACAACGGATACAAGGGAATCATCATCGCCGGGACCGGGCTGGGGCACGTGAACAAGCCGCTCTACCCGGCGCTCAAACGGGCGCAGGACAAGAAGATCGCCGTCTACATGACCGTGCAAACGCTCTGGGGCTACGTGCAGATGTATGTCTACGACACCGGCAGGGACATGATGGAATTGGGCGTCGTACCGGCCGCCAATCTGCTGCCCGAGGTCGCGTACGTCAAGCTTTGCTGGGCGCTGGGCCAGACCACCGATCCGGACGAGGTCAGGAAGATCATGCTCACGCCCATCGCCGGCGAAATCACCGAGCGAGAACCATCCAACGGATACCTGATCTTCCAGGGCGGAATTCCCGAGGTCGAGGAGTTCATCTCCAAGTACAGGAAGTAACCCGCGCTGCCACCGAGGACCCATGCAAATTTTATTTGAAATATGTGGATGCTGGCCCGAAGGCAGATATAATGCTTTAGTTCAGTCCGTCACTGAGGGCTTGTTCGGGACAGCCTTGGAAGCTTCCCGGCATCTCTTCTCGCCTGACGCTCCTGACTCCTTGGGCCGGGATTACGGCCCCTTTCGGAAGGATCCAAGAAAGAGAACAATAGGATCCAAGTGCCTATAGCAGGAGTACCCAATGGGCAAGAAGCTGTATATCGGAAACCTGGGCTACGACGTAACCGACGCGGACCTTCAGCAATTGCTGGCTCAGCACGGGACAGTCGAAAGCGCCGTCGTGATCATGGACAAGATGAGCGGCCGAAGCAAGGGTTTCGGCTTTGTCGAAATGTCCAGTGACGCCGAAGCGCAGGCGGCAATCGCCGCACTGAACGGCAAGGACCATGGCGGTCGCGCACTGACCGTCAATGAGGCCAAGCCGCGCGAAGAGCGTCCCCGTGGCGGCGGTGGTGGCGGCGGCGGCGGTGGCCGTGGCGGCTACGGCGGCGGCGGCGGCGGACGTCGCTAACATCTGCTGAAATTTCAATCTGCAGGCAGGGCAGGCCGACGGAAACGTCGGCTTGCCCAGCCATGTTTTCACTTGCCTGGCGTGCCGGGCAAGCGAACGCTGGGTATGTATGCCTTGGTTGCTTCGTAAACCCGTGTCCTGACGCACGGGCGCAAGGCACATTCTACCCCCTGCCGGGCCGCGATCCCAAAACACAAGCCGTTTCGCTGTCATTGCGGACCTTGACGAATCCAACTCGGGCAAGTCGCCGGGTCACGCTGGCATTCAAGTCAACACGCCGACCTCGGCTGCCGGGCGCGCCGGTGTAGTGAAGCAGCTTTCCGCCGGGCTTCAGAATCCGCAGCAGTTCCGCGTAGAACGCATCCGAGTACAACTCGCCCGCGATGCTCAATGTGGGCGGGTCGTGGTTGACAATGTCGAACGCAGCCGTGCCCAAACCGGTGACTACCTCCGTCGCATCGCCATGGATCACCTTGATCTTGGGATCATCAAAGAGCGGTCGCGAGTAAGGGTTCAGCCTCGCCATCTCCAGGACGTTCTGGTCCTTCTCGATCACCGTCACGGACTGGGCCGTGGGCGCCGCAAGAATCGCCGTGTAACCCAACCCCATGCATGTATCCAGCACCGCGCCGCGCACGGGCGAGACCAGTCGCAGCTTCGCCTCGGCGTCCTTCTTGGGCGTCGTGCCCTTGATCCTGTGCATCAGGATGCCGCTGATTTCCAGGGCCGGCCAATCCGCCGTCGGCCGCAGCTTGTACGTCCGCGAGGTCGCCTCCGAAAACCGGATCACTTTTTCAACCGCATCGTCGGACACGGCAAAGACGGCATCTTCGCAATTCGCGATCATTCGCAAATCATCCAAGGACACTCGATCCTCGCCTGACAGGCGCACCAAGTTCCCTTCCAGCGAAACCGCCGTTTGAGTTCGCCCCAGGTCCAGCGAGGTCCGACCCGGAACCCCCTGCTGAAATTGGTTCAGCATTTCCGCGGCCTGCGCGCATGATAGAAGAATCACCAAACCTCCTTCCTGGCCAACATTTCACAATCCTTCCGCGCCGACGACCGCCGCCGGCGCCTGGCCCTCTTGCGGCGAAGCCGCAAGACGTGGGCCGTGGCCTGTAGGCAGTAACAGTGAAGAAGCGACAAAAGCGAAGAGTCCGTGTGGAACAAACAGTCCCGCAGGCTCTTTGCCGTTTCTTCGCTGTCACCGCCCACTGCTCACGGCCTACGCGCCACGGTTAGTACTTGTAGTGCTCGGGCTTGTACGGGCCGTCGGCGGGCACGCCGATGTAGTCGGCCTGCTTCTTGCTCAAGCGGGTCAGCTTGGCGCCGATCTTGCCCAGGTGCAGCCGGGCCACTTCCTCGTCCAGCTCCTTGGGCAGCCGGTACACGCCGATGTCCATCTTCGTGGTCCAGAGTTTGATCTGGGCCAGCGTCTGGTTGGTGAAGCTGTTGGACATCACGAAACTCGGATGCCCGGTCGCGCAGCCGAGGTTCACCAGCCGGCCCTCGGCCAGCAGGTAGATGCAATGACCGTCCGCAAAAAGGTACTTGTCCATCTGCGGCTTGATGTTGATCTTTTGCACGCCCGGCCACTTGTTCAGTTCGCCCACCTGGATCTCGTTGTCGAAGTGGCCGATGTTGCAGACGATGGCCTGGTCCTTCATCTGGCTCATGTGCCTGGCCGTGATGATGTCGCAGTTGCCCGTGCAGGTCACGAAGATGTCGCCGTACGGCAGGGCGTCCTCGACGGTCATGACCTGGTGGCCGGCCATCGCCGCCTGCAACGCGCAGATCGGATCGATCTCCGTCACGATCACGCGCGCCTTGAGCGCCGCCAGCGCCTGGGCCGAGCCTTTGCCCACGTCGCCGTAGCCGCAGACCACGGCGACCTTGCCCGCGATCATCACGTCGGTGGCCCGCTTGATGCCGTCCACCAAACTCTCGCGGCAACCGTACAGGTTGTCGAACTTGCTCTTGGTGACGCTGTCGTTCACGTTGATCGCCGGCACCAGCAGCTCGCCGCGATCCATCATCTGATAGAGCCGATGCACGCCGGTCGTCGTCTCCTCCGAAACGCCCTTCCAATCCGCGACCACCTTGTGCCAGAAACCCGGCTCGCTTTTCAGCGTCGCCTTGAGCAGTTGGTTGATGACCGCCAGTTCGGCGTTGTCGGTAGGCTCGTCCAGAATAGCCGCGTTGTTCTCGGCCGCGTACCCGCGATGGATCAGCAGCGTCGCGTCGCCGCCGTCATCGACGATCATCTGCGGGCCCTGTCCATCCGGCCAGGTCAGCGCCTGCTTGGTGCACCACCAATACTCTTCGAGCGTCTCGCCCTTCCATGCGAACACCGGCACTCCGGCCGTCGCGATGGCTGCGGCCGCGTGGTCCTGCGTCGAGAAGATATTACACGACGCCCAGCGCACGTCCGCGCCCAGTTCCACCAGCGTCTCGATCAGCACGGCCGTCTCGATGGTCATGTGCAGGCTGCCGGTAATCCGCGCGCCGGCCAGCGTCTTGCTCTTTCCGTATTTCGCCCGCGTCGCCATCAGCCCGGGCATCTCCTGCTCGCCGATGCCGATCGCCTTCCTGCCCCACTCGGCCAGCGACAGGTCGCGCACCTTGAAGTCATTGGCCGGCTTGGCGGGCTTGGAGTTCTTCTTCGCGGCCGGTTTGTCCACAACGTTCGTTCGTTTGTTCGCCATAGTTTCCTCTAGGAATATTTCAAGAAAGTCGTTCCCGCGTATATTACGCTCCAGCGGTCGAAATTCAAACGGTATCTGACACATGTGTCCAGGAGCCGCTCTGCCCAACTCGCCCGTCGCTCGCGGCCGGTCCGCCGGAGCATCGCTCGCGGCCGGTATGCAGGCCACCTTTGCCGCCCCTGCCCGATTCGCAACCCGCACTGCCCGACCGGGAAGCCACTCTGCCCAACCGGGAACCCGGACTGCCCGACCGGGAACCCGTTCTGCCCGACTGGCACCGGTGCTGCCCGGTTCTGGCGGACAGTGCAAGCCATAATGGATTAGCATTACAATACTTATCATTTTCACGGTCTCCGTTCACTGTTTCTTTGTTCGATGGCTTCCTCAAAACCGTACTTTCCGGTTTCGCGATTCTTCAAGACCACCCGGGTGTCGACGGCGCCGGCCTGGGCCAGTTCCTTGAGGAAATCGACCTTCTGCTGGAGTTGCGATTCCGCCAGAAGCTCCTTTGCGGTCTTGGACCTGACCGGTCCGCTGTAGGTCTTGGTGAGGTTCTCTGCCGCCTTCCGGGCCGTCTCGGAGTCTTCGCCGTCCACGAGCTCCAACCGCCGCTGGATCAGGCGGTGCAGCGAGACGGCCAGCCGGTGCTTTCCCATCCGGCCGGACAACTGCCGCTCCATTTCCAGTTGGGCGGCGAATCGGCTGCCGCACAGGATGCGTCTGACCTTGCTGGGCGGGCCTGGAATCGCGGCCATGATCTCCAGCGGAGTCTTGCCCTCCTGAATCAGTTTCAAAACGTCTTTGTACGACGCCATCTTTCGTCTCCTTCATTAACGAACGTACCGGGTACCGGGGACCGTGAAGACCAGACTCCTGGCCGTTACGGTCTGTCGCCGCGGCGACTCCATCGGTCACCGGACACTCCCCGGAGCGCACCTCGCGCTCCCTCTACCCTTACTCGTTGCGAACACTTTGGAGTTCACATTTCTGTTCGCAAGAATTTCTTAGCGACATCTAAAGAGCTATGACCAAAGGAAATAAAAAAAAGTTATTATTTTGGGACCCCCTGAATTTAATGTACACTTTGGAGTTCACATTTTTGTACATTGCAGTCAGGATTTGCCTTGAAATAAGATGTTTGGTGAGAAAGTCACTACTTGTTCCGTTGGTAAAATCAAGGTTAAACTATTTGCTTGCAAAGTCTTAAATGGAACAGGCCCTAAAAAGGGGACATTCTACTTTTCCCCGTTCGTTGCGAGCGTACCCCTCGTTTGATGCAAGAAGACAAACATGTTCGTGACTCTCATACAAAGAAGGGGTTCTCCTCCAATTTAAGTGGTGGAAAATCGAAAGTCATGCCACATAACAGATATGGATTTA
>CAZYDC010000094.1:0-12549 GCA_964646065.1 uncultured Planctomycetaceae bacterium
CGCGGCGGGCGTTTTTGTTGGGCGGGGGCAGATCGATCGGCGCGAGCGGACCGTTCTCGGTCTTGAGCAGCAGTTGGCAGGCGCTCAGGCCGTAATCGTCGCTGACGTTGTAGACCAGCGGCAGGCGGTCCTCCCGGCCCAGGTGCAGCGAGGATTCCTGCGGCGAAATGATCCGGGCGCTGGGCGCTTCGTCCCGCAAGGCCACGATCGCCGCCGAGGGCAGCGCCGCCTGGAAGCCCATCGTGTCGGACAGCCGCAGCGACCATCGCCCGGCCAGGCCCGGCGTCAGGTCCAGCGTCAGCGAGGCCTCCGTCTGGTCGGGCGAGAGCTTGGCCTCGATCACCTGCTCGACCTGCGAGCGGACAATCGCCTGGGCCGATTGCAGGGGCTTGTTGCTCTTGAGCGTCAAATGCACTTTCGTGCCCGCGACGGCCTTGATGTCCCCGGCGGCCGACTCGTTGTGCGGGGACAGGTGCGTGTACTCGGGATATTCATATTGAACGTCGATCTGCCGCAAGGCCGGCGGAGGCACGACGCGAACGCTGTAGTAGCTGCTCAGCGCGTCGCCGGCGTGAATGCGATAGCGGAAGTCGCCGTCGGCCGGCGGGCAGGTGAAGGACCATCGCGCGCTGCCGTTTTCGGTTCCGGCGGGCGTCATGGCCACCGCGCTGGGCGCGCCCTGGCCCTGGGTAATAAGCAGTTGGGCCGCCTGCACGCGGGCGTCCTTGATCCCAACGACGACCTCCAGCCGCTGGCCCTGCGCGATGGTCGCGTCGCCCGGGCTGACCTGCAAATCCTGGGCGTGAATGTTCGGCAGGTTCGCGCCCGGCGCCAGCGCTCGGGCCAAAAGCTGACCGGTCTGACCCGGCCAGGCCAAAAAGAGAATCAGCATCGCCACCACGCCGACGGCCAAGGCATAGACGAAAGGCCGGACCGCCCGCATCGTGACCTCGCGGCGGACCTGGAGCGCATCGGCATGGAGGCTGGCTTCCGAGGCCAACGCCGCGATCAACTCGCCGCTTCCCAGAAACTCCGGGCGATCCTTGCTGGTCAGAAGTTCCAGCGCCGAACTGATCCGCTCGTGCATTTCCGGGTGGCGCGACTCGATCATCCGGGCGGTGCCGGTCATGGTGAAGCTTCGCACCAGCGGCCGCACGAGGAACAGGTACGCGGTCAGCAGCGTCACGGCCAAGGCCCCGGCGCTCAAGGCCCAGCGGGGCCAGTCCTGAAAGATCGTCACGCCGGCGTCGACGGCCATCACCGCCAGCACCGAACCGATCGCGACCGCCAGGGTCGCGCACAGTCCGCGAAGCGCCACCACGCGGCGGCTTCGGGCGATCAGCCCCCGCAGCTTGGCCACGATAGGCTCTGGAATGCCCGATGCGATGGTTAGATTTGCCTGGCTCATGCTAGTCCCACTTTCTTCCGCAGCAGCCATTCGGCGGTCACTAACGAAATTATAAGTGTCAAGAACCACCAGCAGTCCCACAAAGTGTACTGCCGCACCTCGTGCGTCGCCAGCGTGCCCGGCCCCAGAGCCCCCAGCACGCGAGGCGCCTCGTACAGCTCGGCCACGATCCCGCCGGTGGAGGAGGCGATCTGGCCGAGGAGGGCTCGGTCGGCGGAAAGCTCCACCTGCTCGGCCGGCGTGGAGGGATCGACCGAAAACTCCGTCGCCACCGTCTCGACCTTATCCTGGTCCAGCATCGGCTTGGCCGACGGGGCCGACAGCTCCAACCGATACGTTCCGCTGGGCAACTCGCCCAACTCCGCCCAGTACAGCCCGGGCGAGTCGGCCGTGTACGCGAGGTTTTTCCGCAGCACCAGTTGCTTGCCCGAAAAGACCTTCACGGCCACGTCGTTGGCCACCAGCGGGGAGAAGTCCTGCTTCTGGATTTTCGCGCGGGCGACGATCTTGGCGTGCGGGCTGTAGCGGGCGCGGTCGGTGCCGACCTTGACCAGGCTGGTCCCGCCGGGCAGCTTGGCGGCGGTGGCCCATCGCAGCACCTGGCCCCAGAACTTGTGATGATACGTGTCGCCGGTCCGGTATCGCATTCGCCAGGTCGAGTCGAAGCCCATGAAAAGCACCTGACCCATCGCCACGCGATTCGCGACGACCAGGGCGTGCGTCTTCTGGAACTCGTCCCGCATTCGCATCGTCTCCTCGGCCTGCAACGAACTGGGCGCGGAAGTGCTGGTGCTGGTTGCGGTGCTGGCGGCGATTTCGGCGCCCGCGGGCGCCTGCCCCTGCATGTAGGCCGGCGGCGAGGGCGGCATGGCGTAGGCGAGCACGCTCGAACCGGGCTTGACGCCCAGGATCGGGCAGCGCCAGTACAACTCCGGCAGCAAGGTCCACATCTGGTTGTTGGCGTCGCGATCCATCGCCTGCCGCATGATCACATGCTGCGAACCTTCCTCCGTCAGGGCGATCCGGAAGGACGGTTCCAGACTCGCCTGGTCGGACTTGTCGCCGCCGCTCAGACGCACGGGCAAAAGCTCAGCCAGCGCCGTGCCCGCGTAGGAAAGCGGCATGAAGTCAGGCCCCGCGATCACCACCAGCGTCCCGCCGCGATCGACCACGAACTTGCGAAGGAAACCCAACTGCTCGGCCGTGAATCGCCGGGGCGGCACGTCGCCCAGGATGATCACGTCGAACTTCATCCACTCCGCCTCGTTGGCGGGCAGCGCGTACGCCTCGACCTGGTCGGGCGGACGCGAGGCCGAGGCCGCCACCGGCGCCGCCGCGGGAATGCCCTCGATCTGGTCCGCCGCCAGCAGCACGTATTGCAACCGCACGGAATTGTCGCGCCCGGCGAAGAGGTTCTTAAGATAGCGGAACTCCCATCGCGGGCGCTCCTCGATCATCAGCAGCCGCGCGCGGTCCTCCGTGACGCTCAACGTCAGCGGATACGTGTTATTGTCGTCGAAGGCCTCGCCATCGAAATGGTTCACCTGCACGCGATACGAATGCACCCCCGCCGCCTCGGGCGTGTCGCTGAGCGATACGAACGTGCGAAAACTGTCGGAGGGAATCTGGATCGTCTGGCTGTCCGTCATCGTGGGGCCGTCCCAAAGCTGCACGTGCGCGGTGCGCCCCGCGAGGCCGTCGAGTTTGACCTGGGCGTTGATGAGCATCTTGTCGTGCGCGTACACGGTCTCGGGCGCCTCCAGCGCGACGATGGCCGCGTCCATGGGCGGGCGGGACGAACCGGCCACGATCGAGCACACGGGCGCCTGCTGCAAACTCACTTGGCGCATGGCCGAGTCGATGGAATTCTTTCCGTTATGCCTGCCGTCGCTGACGATCACGACCCCCGCGAGTTTCTCGCCCCCCAGATCCGAAAGCACCTTCCGCATGGCTCCGGCAATGTCGGTGCCTTCCGAGGGGTCGTCGGCCGCCGGGGCGGCGTCTTTGGGGGCGGTTGGGGCAGGCTCGGCGGCAGGCTGTGTGGCGGGTTGCGAGGCCGGCGAAGTGGTCGCGGCGGCAGCACGCGCCTCACCCCTCTTGGCCCAGGTGTGAGGGCTCATCTGGGAAACCGTCGAATCGAACGTGTAGAGCTTGAGCAGGTACTTGGCCTGCAACTGGTCCAGCACGCTAAGAGGTTTGTCCTTGGCGTCCTTGGGCGGCGGGGCCGACAGGAGCGCCTGGCGGACATGCTCGATCCGGGTCCGGCCGGCTGCGGCATCGACGGCGGCCTTTTCGGCCGGCGGAAGCGAGTTGTAGAAACTCTCGTCCAGCCCGCCGGCGCACTCTTCCAACCGCGGCGCGATCTCGGCCAACTCCCCGGCCGCCTGGTGCAGCGCCGCCAGCAGCGCCGGATGGTTGGCGCCCAGCGAGTCGATGTTCTTGGCATCGGTCAGGCCCACCGCCCGCTGCAATGCCGGGGCCACCTTGGCGCCCAAGCGAGTCTTGACGTCCAGCAGCGCCATGCGAATCGCGTCCACCATGGCCGCGTTGTTGTGCAGCGGCGCGTCGACGTCGGCCAATTCCTGGTCCAGCGACGCCGACTCCTCCGCCAGCTCCTTGTGCAGTTTGTCCTGCCCCGCGGCCATCTGCTGCTGCCGAAGGTCGATCTTGGCCTCGCGCAGCACGCCTAGGGCGTCGGCCTGCGCTCGCAGGCGAACCTGCAAATCGCTCAACGCCGCCGCGGACGCCTCCAGACGATAAGGCCGCTGCGGACCCTGCCAGAGCGATTCGGCCAGGCGAACCTTCTCGCTGCCGGTAAGCTGCGTATCGTGAATCCGCATCGAGGCCGACTCATCCACGAGCACGGCCACGACGCGCTGAATTTCCTGCGACTGATCCAGCGCGCGAACTGGCTGCGCGAGCATCGCGGCCACCAGCAGCACCGCCGCCACTCGCAACGCCGTCAGGGCCTTTCCCGTCCTGGGCGAGACCGTCCCCCGCTCCAGCCGGTAGAGCACCAGCACCGCCTCCACGGCGAGGGCCCCCAGGACCGCCAGCGGCCAGATCGACCAATTCGTGGTCAGCAACAACCATCGCTGCGCGACCTGCGCCGCCGCCAGCATCGTGGCCACGCCCGCCAGCGCCTGCAAGGCCGTCAGGCCCGCGCGAGCGGAAGGTTTGACAGGCGATTTCAATCGATGCGACCACACCCAACCCACCAGCGCGATCGCCAGCGCCAGCACGATCAGCGCCGTCGGGACGGACAAGGGCAAAACATAATGTATGTCGGTGGCAACTAGCATTTCATATTCACTTCACAGCCATTTCGTCGGCGGGGGCTTTCTTCTTCTTTCGCGTCATTTGTGCCATTCGCGGATTGTCCTGGACCTTGACCGCCTCCGAGCCGAAGGCCACTTCCTGCACCTTCTGGTTTCGCCGCTGGTGGGCGATCCATCGCGTGAAGACGATTTCGAGGATCAGCCCGGCCAGCGCCGCCAGGGCCAGCGTTCGCCAGATTTCTCGCCCCGGCACGGTGCCCGAAATGGCGGACACCAACTCCGCCGTCGTCTGGGCGTGCAACGTGGGAAGGTATTTACCCACCCCGGCGAAGTCGGCCTCGGTGAGGCTGGCCATGCGGCTTTCGCCCGGTTCGCCCAGCACGACAAAGGGCAGCTTGACCGGAGGGGTCTTGTCCGTCGCGCCGGGCAGCGAGATCGTGTACAGCCCCGGCTGATCCGCGCCGCGGAAGCTGGCCTGGAGCGACTTTGCGTCGTAGGCCAGCACGGTGGCCATTTTGCGCTGGGCGGACGGGCCGTCCACGTTGAGCACGGCCCCGGCCGCCAGCGGCGCCAAGCCCTGCGCGGATTCCAGCGGCAGGTTCAGCGTGGTTTCCGCGCCCGGCGGGACATTGGGTTGCGGCAAACCGGCGGCACACAGGTAATACACGGCCTCGTGGACCAGCGGCAGGAAGCAGTTCAATGCGGGCAGGTTGCAGTCCCGAGAATCCATCGACATGGCGGTCATCAGCACGCAGCCTTTGCCGATCTTGCGCTCGACCAGGAGCGGCGAACCGTCCTGGAGCAGACCCGCGATTCGCACGGCGGGGTCCTTGCCCTGAGTCGCCAGGGGCCAGTACGCCCGCAGCAGGGCCGTGGAGGCGTCGGACTGCCCCGGCGTAGCCAGCAACTCCAGCACGGGATGGTTGAACGTCTTGGTCGCCAGGCTCATGCCCTGCGGCGGCAGCGTCCGCTGCGCTCCCAGCGTCGCCGGCGGAACGTGCAGCCCGGCAGCATCGCTCCAGTTGTTGTAGAAGTTCGGATCGGCCTTGTCGCCCGGGGCGATCCACAGCCCGCCGCCGGCCTGCACGTACCGCGCCAAGGCGGCGGCGGTAGCGGCGTTCACTTTTGCGACGTTGGCCAGGATCACCGCGCGGTACGGGGAAAAGTCCTGGATGTCCACGATGTCCGGCGCGGGGATGACCTTCGGGTCGATCAGGAAATTGGCCGGTGCGGTCGTGGCGGCCGGCGCGGCGACCGGCGCGGACGGATTGACCTCCGACGATTGCGGAGACATCGCGACGGCCAGGAATTCCGCGGCGCCTTCGAGAGGCCGGGGCGAGGGCGAACCCTCCACCAGCAGCACGGGCAGGCGGTCCATCACGTACAGCACGTGCTGGGCCTGGTTGTCGAAGGCCAGGTCGTCCTCCAGCGGCGCCGGCGGGCCGGCGGAGGCCTTGCCCTGCACCAGCCGGGCCGTCAATACGTGATAGCCGCCGCGATCGAAGCGGTGCTCGAACTGCACGTTCTCCGAACCGTTGGGCGGGATCGGCGCGAGCGTCTGCTTCGAGGACTCCAGGCCGTCCACCAGCAACTGCACGGCGGCGCCGTCCATCGGAACGGTGCCGGTGTTGGCGATCTTGGCCTCGATCCGCACGGGGCGGTCGGTCCCGATCACCTGCCGCATCGCGCGAAGGTCCGTCACGGCCAGGTTGCGCAAGGCCAGGGGCATCGCCAACGTGCGGACGACCAGTTCGGGTTTGTGCGCCACGTCGCGCATGGCGGACTGGAGCGAACCCCAGCGAGCGGGCGTGGCCACGTCCCAACCGGCGCTTTGGGAGTCGGTGATGAGGACAATTTTCTTGCCAAGGTTGTGCCCCGCGTCGACGGTGGCGGCGGCCAGGGCGATGGCGTCGGCGGCGTTCATGGATCCGCCGACGGGCGAGGCCTCGGCCAGGGCGGTTTGGAGGTCCTTGCGGTCGTAGCTGGGCGTGGCGACGACGGCCCGCGGGATGGGTCCGGCCAGCACCAGGCTGATCGCGTCGCCGGGCTTGCAGGTCTCGATGACCGCGCGGGCCTCGTTCAGCGCCCGCTGAAAGTTCATGGTCCCGCCGACGCTCAGGGTCATCGAACTGGACGCGTCGATGACGATGGCGATGTCCTTCTCGCCTCCGCCCTGCCAGAGACGCTCCTGAATCCTTTGTTCGTACGCGCTGGCCAGGGCTGCCGACACCGCCAGCAGCGCCGCGATGCCCCACAGGCCCAGCCGCAATTTCCGCCGCGACCGCAGCACGGTTCCAACGCCGGCCAGTATCGCCGCCGCCAGCACCGCCGGAAGCACCACCACCACGCTGAAGCTCGAGCGGCTGGGCATATAAGGCCTCGCCGCGGCCAGCACCAGCAGCGCCACCGTCAGGCAGCGCAAGACCATCAGCAGCATTTCCTCCAGCAAAATTCGCTGGTTGCGCGACGCCACCGAGGCCATCAAAAAGCGCATGGCCCCCCACTGCACCGCCTTGGCCCGGCGGCGATTGAGCAGGTGGATGAGGATCGGAATGGCCACCGCGGCCAGGCCGAATAAGATTGTCCAGTTCAAAAACGTCATAAGAAGGCACTTGGCACTAGGCACTTGGCACTAGGCCTCTGTCCGGTACGTCTATTTCTTTCATTTCCTAACACGGTCTCTTCACCTACTCGATTTCCTTGTCCTTGCCGCGCACCTTGGCCGGCGCCTCTTTCTTCGCCGTTGCCTAGTGCCTGCTGTCTAGTGCCTACTTGACCCTTGATCTCCGATGAGCCAGATAATGCGCCAGCGCCAGGTCAAATGGCTGATCCGTGGACATCTGCACGTAATCCACGTCCATCTGGCCGCAGCCCATTTCGATGCGTCGAAGGAAGCGATGCACCTCGTCGAGGTAGGCCGCCCGCACGCTCTGCGGGTCGAGCTGAACGTTCCGGTTGCGGACCTCCAGGTCCTGGAATTCGCTCCAGGACTCGAAGGGGAACGTCAGCTCCTCCTTGGCCATCAGGTGCAGCAGCAGCACCTCGTGCTTGCGATAGCGGAAATGGTGCAGGGCGTTGAGCACGGCCTCGGGGTCGTCGAACAGGTCGGAGATAATGACCACCAGGCCGCGGCGATGCACCCGCTCGGCCAGGTCGTGCAGGATCGGCGAAAGGTTGGTTTCGGAGCCCGCCACCGTGCCGGCCAACTCTTCCAGGATCGCGCGCAAGTGGCTCACGCGGCTGCGCGAGGGGATGTACCGCCGAACCTGCGTGTCGAACGTCGCCAGCCCCACCGCGTCCTGCTGGTGGATCATCAGATGCGCCAGGCTGGCCGAGAGGTACTGGCCGTCCGCGAACTTGCTCACCGCCTTGCCGCCGTGCTTCGCCGCCAGCTTGCCGGTGTAGGCCATCGAGCCCGACGCGTCCAGCAGAATGGTCGCGCGGAGGTTGGTCTCCTCGATGAACTGCTTGATGTAGTACCGGTCGCTCTTGCCGTAGACCCGCCAGTCCAGGTCGCGCGTGTCGTCGCCGGGCGCGTACTGCCGATGCTCCGCGAACTCGACCGAGAACCCCTTGTACGGGCTCTTGTGCCGCCCTGAAACAAACCCCTCCACCACGCCGCGAGCGATCAACTCCAGGCGGTGAATCTTCCCCAGGGCCTGCGGGTCCAGAAGGTGCATGTAAGAGGGTTGTCCGGTTTCGTTGACGATGATCTAGCCTTTCGGGAAGCAGCTCCAGATAACCTGCATAACCCCGGGAAACAGGAAACCAAAGGCGATTCCAATGACATTGGCATATTCCGGAACCAACACGGTCCGCAGGAATCGTCGTGAAACAATCTTGCGCAAGCCAATCCACGCCCAAACGTTGAGCGGCAACCACAAGATTTGTGGGATGATTAGCAGAAATCCGAAGAGAATTGAGAAGATGGTGGCCACACAGTTTTCATGGCCTTGCCGCCCATGAAAGGCGTACTGTTCAACCACCCCGCAAATGAATAAAGCTGTAGGTAAGAAAATCAACCAATTCAACACAGCCAGAACGATTCCGGCAATCGGGCGCTTATAGATAATCGCCTCAGGCTTCGCTTCCGACAAACTGGGGGTTGAATCGTTGGTCATTTCGTTGTTCTGCTCTTGCCGTTCAATCGTCAATCGTAAATCGTCAATCGTCAATTAGACTTCGCCTTCCATCGGCGGCTTGATCTCGCTCAAGAGCCGCAGGACGATCTCATCGGTGGTGATGCCGGCCGCCTCGGCGTTGAAGGTGGTGATGATGCGGTGCCGCAGGACCGGCAGGGCCACTTCGCGGACGTCCTCGGTGGTCGCGTGGTAGCGGCCGTGAAGGATCGCGCGGGCCTTGGCGGCGAGAATCAGGTAGATGCTGGCTCGCGGTCCGGCGCCCCAGTTCACCAGTTCGTTGATGAAGTCGGGGGCCTCGTTGCCGGCCGGGCGGGTGGCGCGGGCCAGGTCGCGGGCATATTTGAACACGTGGTCAGCCACCGGCACGCGGCGAACGATCGACTGAAGACGCAGGATGTCCTCGCCGCTCAGCGCGACCTCCAGCTTGGCCTCGTAGGTGCCCGTGACCTGCTTCATGATCGCGATTTCCTCGTCGGGGCTGGGATAGTCCACGACGATGTTGAACATGAATCGGTCGAGCTGGGCCTCGGGCAGCGGGTAGGTGCCCTCCTGCTCGATGGGGTTCTGCGTGGCCAGCACGAAGAACGGTTCGGCCAGCTTGTAGGTCTGCTCGCCGGTGGTGACCATGTGCTCCTGCATCGCCTCCAGCAGGGCGGCCTGCGTCTTGGGCGGCGTGCGGTTGATCTCGTCAGCCAGAATCATGTTGGCGAACAGCGGCCCGTGAACGAACCGGAACACGCGCTTGCCGGTGGTGCGATCCTCCTCCAGCACGTCGGTGCCGGTGATGTCCGAGGGCATCAGGTCGGGCGTGAACTGGATCCGCTTGAACGACAGGTGCAGCACGCGGCTGATCGTGCTGACCAGCATCGTCTTGGCCAGGCCCGGAACGCCCACCAGCAGGCAGTGACCCTTGCAGAACATGGCCACCAGCACCTGCTCGATGACCTGCTTCTGCCCGACGATCACCCGGGCGAGCTGGTCGGTCATTTTCGTGTACGCCTGGTTGAGCGCCTTGACGGCGGCTACGTCGTCCTCGCCGACCCCCAGGCCAGAGGGGGCATCGACAATCGTCTTCTCATTTTCAGTCATGGACTCTCCTTCGAGTCGTCAGGATGCCGGAGATCTGCGCGCGAAACGCTACCTGTGACTGTCGCAGCCACCGGTTCGATCGTCCGCGCCCCTCCGTGAGCGTTTCATCCTATCCATATGCAACCCACGAAACGGCGTAAGCTACCGAACCTTCTGAAAAAAAAGGCAATAGGCATTAGGCACTGGGCACCAGGGAACGGCGCCTCCGGTTCGTAGCGTCTTTGTTGCCCCGTGTACGCCAAACGGCAAGCCTGGTCCCAAGTCGAGCTTGCTGTTTGGCGTCTTCGCTGTTTCTGCGCCGTTCCCTAATGCCTATTGCCTAATGCCAAGTGCCTTCCCTAGAATACTTCCGTGAACCGCACGTCCAATCTGCTTGGTCCTTCACGGCCTTTGGGAAAGGAAAGCCAATGTGGAATGATTACATCACGCTTCTGCTGGTCAGCGCTTCTGCCGGGCTTCTGGTGCTGGCGGCCTACTTTTATTGGGGCCTGAACTCGCCTCGTCCGCAAGTCTTCGCCCCCGCCCTGGCCGGCGCCGGCTTGGTCTCGCTGGTGCTGGGCCTGTGCATGGTGCTCACCTGGCCGCTGGGGACGCACCCGACCCCGCCCAAGCCGGCGCCGCTCGCCGAGGCCACAACCGCCATCAGCGCGACCTCAATGCCAACCACCGGCCCGGCCACTATGCCCGCGCCCAAGGCCACCGAAGAGAAGCCCCAGACAAACGCCGCCTTCGCCAACGTGTGCTTCGGCGAACCGTCGGTGCTGTTCGGCGCGATCCTGCTGGCCTCGGCGTTGTCGGTGGCCCGGCGCTGGCCGATGCACGGAGTGGCCCTGCTGGGGCTCGTGGGCGGACTGGTCGATATCGTCATCGGAGTGCGAATCTACAACGCCTGGCTGACGCAGACCCCGGAGGTCACCTGTGTCGGGTTCGTCCTGACCGGCCTCTTGGGCATTCTGGCCCTGCCGACGGTCGCCAACCCCACCAAAGTCCTTCGCACCTTCACGGCGATCTTGACCCTCCTTGCCGCCGTGCTCTGGGGCGGCATAGGACTGGCCTCGTATTGGGTCCACGTCGCCGGTGCAGCCGGGATCAAGTAAAAGTGTTCGAGTGAACGTCAAAACGTCACGAGGTGCCCAACTGCGCCGACAAGCAAGCTGGATTTCGACGTCGGCTTGCCTGTCGGCGATGTAGGACGTTCCAAGAGAAAAAGCCCGGGCAGTCAGACATCGGTCGATAAAAACGGTCAGAACAGGAGTGAAGGGAATCCGCCCTTGCTCTAATTCCCTAGTGCCTATTCTCCCAACCCTCTTTATAATGCCACCTCCATGGAGACAAAATATCCGTTTTGGTGGCTCGTGGTCGTCTTGTTTTGCCCGCTGGCGTCGGCCTTTGCCGAGCCGCCCGCCGCGAGCCAACCCTCTGGCTTGGAACTGGGTTCGCCGTACGTGGACCTGTTCCACGGTTTTGCGCTCACCCCGCCGGCGGACACCGAGCGCAGCACCGACCGCATCGCGGCGCAACTGGTGAGCTGGAAATTTCGCGACGCCAAGACCAACGCCATCCTCTGGACGCTGGCCGTCGGAAAGATCGTCAACAAGGAAGCCCCCGAAGACCTGGACGCCTACGCCAAGTCGCTGGCCGCCGCGCTGAAGGAAAAGGAGAACTTCCAACTCGCCGCCAGCCAGGTGCATGAAATCGCCGGCCACCCCGCCGTCGATTTCAAAGGCCACACCGAGGGCGGCAAGGTGCAGTGGTGGCAGCGGCAGGTGCAGATCGAATCGAGCAAGGGCCAATTTGTGCTGCTGCGGATGACCGGCCCCGTCGACGCCGCCGAGTCCATGGACGCCACCATGGCGGCAGTCCTCGCGACCGTCAAGATCATCGACCCCAAGGAAGCCCTCGCCCAGCGCGAAAAGAACCTCAAGGCCGGCGCGGAATTCCTCAAAACTGTCACACCCGAGAAACTCGCGGCGGCGGTGCAGACCGAACCGCGTTACGTCCTGACAAGCAAAGACGGTAAAGTCGAAAATGGCATGGTCCTAACTGAATCCACCGCCCAAAACAGAGCCAAGGGCATCGATATCCGAATCGATATCTTTGCTGTCCCACCCGGTAAGGAAATGGTCCACACCATCATGAAAATATCCGCCACCGCAGATCGGGCCTCCGGAACGGACACGATAAGGAAGCAGTCGCAAACTTTCGACAGCATCAAGTTCACCCAGTCCGACTGGAATATCACCTACGAGAAACCTTCTGACACCGTGGTCGCAAAGGGTTGGAAAGTGACCAAGACAGTCCCGCAGGAAATTCGAGGCTGCTATCTGCCGCCAGCTTTTGTGTTCGTCTTCGACCAACTGTGGGATCGCAAGAAACCCGCCACCTATGGTTTCGCTGTGTACGCTCAGTTCGCCAACGCCTTTGATGTCTTCACCGTCACGGTCGTTGGCGCCACAAAGATCCAGATCGAAGAGAAGGAAGTCCAGGCTTACGAAGTTGACATTCAGCAAGCCGAGGACGCTCCGCGCCTTCAACAATACGTCGACGAGAAGGGACGCTTTCTTCGTTCTGTCGGTGGAGGGAGTGTAATGGACGCCGTGGACAGAAAGACGTTACTTAAAGCGTATCCCAA
>CAZYDC010000095.1:0-12473 GCA_964646065.1 uncultured Planctomycetaceae bacterium
GGCCGACCGACGGCCCGGCCATCGCCGCGATCGGGTGGATGGTTGGCAGCGGCACTCCGAGGAAAAGTTTGCCGCCGCCGCTGGACAAGTCCGCCCGTGCCAGGTCGAGCATGAGCGGCAGGGCCAGCGCGGCCGCGAGGATGCCGGACGCGCCAAGATGCGAGACATTGCAAATCCAGCGCCGCCATCGGCCTCGCAGGGCTTGGCCCAACAGGACGGCGGCAAGGTAGGCCCCCATCGCGAGCGTCACATAGGGGCTGAAGTAGAACATGCCGGCCAGGAGGATGGTCGCGACGAGAAAAACGCCCGGTCGCCTGCGTGCATTGAGCGGTAGCCAGCGAAGCAGCACGAACGCTCCGCAGACGGCGACGACGTGCGGGCAGGCCCAAAGCGTGGCGGAATACAGGCTGTCGATCCGCAGGTCCGTGGCGGAGGCCCATGCGGCCACGTGGCCGAAGCTGATCTTCCGCCCCCCGGCCGCCAGGCTGAGGTTCACCAACGCGTCCAACCCGCCGACGGTCGCGAGGATGGCCGCCCAGCGGCCCGCCCGCGCGGAGCCGAAAACTCGCGTGGCCGTTTCGGCCACCAGCAGAGCCATCGCCAGGAATGTGAGGGCGGCAAAGATCGCGAACGGCAGTGCCTGGGGCACGTTCGCACCACCCAGGCTGGCGGCCGCGGCCACGGCCAGATAGCCGCCGCTGGGGTAGTACATCGCGACGGATTTGCCTGGATAGAACAGTGCATCCTGGGCAGGCAGACCGTAACGCTCCAGCGACCAGATGGTGGCCTGTCGGCCATGCCAGTCGGTCACGGAGTTCGCGTAGATGTCTCGCGTGGTGTGCCACTCGGCGTAGGGAAGGGCGATGGAAAGGGCGACCCCCGCCAGGGCGAGCTTGATGCCCCACGGGAGGCGGGGCAGGGGATCCAAAGGCACACGGGGCTTGCCTCGCCGCGACATCACCAGCAAAATCGCTCCGGCCAGCGTGGCCGTGATCAAGACCGCGGCGCCCGAGAAACCGAAGGCCCGCCCGCTGATGTAGAACAGGGGCGCCGAGGCGGCCGAGCCGAGTATCCAGGCCATGTGCCAGTATCGGGGCCCCGGCGGGCTGACGCGCGCGAGCCGCAGCAGTCCCCACCCCGGCCAAAGGATGATCCACAGCAATCCGACCAGGCTGACCAACCAAGACAGGGCCACGCTCATTCGCCATCGCTCCAAAACCGAGAAACCAGACCGGAAAAGCTTGCACGCGGGGAACCATCGCCAGGAATTTCCATGATCTTACCTTGCCTGGTCGCGTCGACAAGACAATTCCGGGTGCCATGCCCAAGTCCGCGCGGGCATGGGGATTGCAGATTGCAGATTGCAAATTTCAAATTGAGGAAACGGCAAAGAACTGGCTCTGCCTCTTCAATGGGCAACAGGCAATGTGAAATTTTCAATTCCCCCATGCCCGCGCGGACTTGGGCATGGCACCCGAGCAGTTTTTCCGGAAAGCGAAAGTGGCCCAGCTCGGAACCTGTGGCTTTTATTTCCGGTTCAAATGCCATATAGTCGAAGCGTCCAATGACCACGCGTTTGGAGACGGTGACTCTTGTTACCCCTGAAGCCCGAACATACTGCGTTTGAAGTCCTCGCCGACAAGTGGTGGATCGGCCTGCTGTCGCTGGCGGTGGGGCTGATCGCGACGCCGATGGTCCGCGCGATCGCCTATCGCCACAAGATCGTCGATAAACCCGACGACCTGCTCAAACCTCACGGCAGGCCCGTGGCGTACCTGGGCGGCGTGGCGATGTTCGCGGGACTGCTGGCCGGACTGGCGGCATACCTGCTGGTCATGCCCAACCTGGCCGGTTACTGGCCCCAATTGACGGAGGCGCTGGTCAATCTGCACTGGCGCGGGAGCTACAGCCACGCGCAGGCAATCTCGCCGCCGCTCTTGGACAATCCCCTTTGGCAGCTCCTTTCCATCGCCCTTGCCTGCGCGCTGATTACGATCATCGGACTGGTGGACGACCTGCGAGTGCTCAAGCCCCGGCAGAAGATTTACGGTCAACTGGCGGCCGCGGGCATTCTGCTGATCGGCGGCATCGCCGACAAGACGTCCATCACCGTGCTTGGCCCGATCTTTGAATGGGCGGGCGGCCACCCGCCGGAGTGGCTGATCCTTCCGGCCAGCGCGGTCATGTGCGTGGTCATCGTGATCGGCGCCTGCAACGCCACCAACCTGCTGGACGGAATGGACGGGTTGTGCGGCGGAGTCACGGCGATCATCGCCCTGGGCTTTTTGGCCCTGGCGATCTGGCTGGCGATGTGGAAGAACACCGAGGCCGACGGCATCCGCGTTTGCCTCTGCCTGTCGATGGCGGGGGCGGTGCTGGGGTTCCTGCCTTACAACCTGCCGCCCGCGAGCATCTTCATGGGCGACGCCGGAAGCATGCTGCTGGGTTTCTTCGTGGCGATCATGATGTGCCTGTTCTGCATCGAGGGCACGGCCCGGTGGCTGGTCGCCTCGGCCGTGGTGTTTTCGCTGCCGATCCTGGATACCGGGCTGGCCGTGGTCCGCAGACTTCTGGCCGGGCAGAGCATCTTCGCCGGCGACCGCGGCCACCTCTACGATCAACTCCAGGACCGAGGCATGTCGGTCAAGCAGGTTGTCGCCCTGTTCTACGTGCTGTCCTCGGCGGCGGCGATCATCGGCGTGACGGTGTCGATCCTGCTGCACTTGCATCAGGCCCTGCCGATCTACCTGGTTTTATTGGTGATGGTGGTGCTCATTTTCCTGCTGCTGGGCATGATGACTCCTCCGCCCAAGGGCCAGCCCTCGCCGCCCGCCGGCCCGCGGAAGGACTCCTGAAGCCATGCCACGCCCCCGGCCATCGACGGTGCTTTCGGTCGTCATCCCGATCTACAACGAGTTGGACACATGGCGCGAACTGGTCCGGCGAGTGAGCCAGGTCCGGCTGGGCGATATTGGATTGCAGATCATCCTGATCGACGACGCCTCCACCGACGGGACGCGAGAACAAATTCAATCCTTTGAGCGGGAGCAGTGTGCTGCGCAGCGGCCGCCCCTGCCCGCGTCCGGACGTGACGCGGACGTCTCGTCCGCGTGTGTCGCGGGCATCCTGCCCGCGTCCGGGTGTGACGCGGACGTCTCGTCCGCGTGTGCCGCGGGCATCCTGCCCGCGTCCGGACGTGACGCGGACGTCTCGTCCGCGTGTGTCGCGGGCATCCTGCCCGCGTCCGGTGCTTCTTCCTTAGCACAACAGAAGAAACAACAACAACAACAGCAGCAACAACAGCAGCAACAGCAACAAGACGCGGACGGGACGTCCGCGACACACGCGGGCGAGACGCCGTCGTCACAGGCGGGGTGGATCGAATACGTCGTGCTGTATCACTCGCGGAATCTGGGCAAGGGAGGGGCCTTGCGAACAGGTTTTGCCGCGGCCTCGGGCGACTTCGTCATCGTGCAGGACGCGGACCTGGAATACGATCCCGACCAGTACCCGGAGATTCTCGCACCGCTTCTGGCGGGCCGGGCCAAGGTGGTCTACGGCAGCCGATTCACCGCCGGAAAGCCCCGCCAGGCGGCTTGGATGAACTACCTGGCCAACCGGCTGCTGACGGCGATGTCCAACTGGACGACCGGTTTTCGCCTGACCGACATGGAGACCTGCTACAAGGCGTTTGAGCGAGAGGTGATTCAGTCGATCCGCATCGAGCAGGAGCGGTTCGGTTTTGAACCGGAGATCACGGCCAAGGTCGCCGCGATGGGGCTGGCGATCGCCGAGGTTCCCGTCCGCTACGTCGGGCGGAGCAAGGCCCAGGGAAAGAAGATCGGTTTTTCGGACGGACTGGAGGCCATGAGCTGCATCTGGAAGTACCGGCCGCGGAAGACCGTGGAGCGTGGAGCGTAGAGCGTGGGGCGTAACGGCAAAGAAGAAGCAGAGCGTGGGCAGGGTTCACAGGTGAATTATGAAGGACGACCCAGAACATGGGAACGCCCCTGGGAACGCCGATCTCCCGATCGGCTCTTCCGGCATTTTAGGCAAAGTCAATCATGAGATTGGCGAGGAAGACAACAAAGAAAAAGCAAGAGCCAATCGGGAGATTGGCGTTCCCGGGTGGCACAGCCGGGGATACCTGCCGCATTTCCAGTCTAATGACAAGACGCAGCATGTGACATTTCACCTGGCGGACAGCCTGCCCAAGAAAGTGTTGGAGCGGTTGCGGGACGAGATCCAGTTTTTACCGGAGAAAACTCGGGAGGTTGAGTGGCGCAAGCGAGTCGAGGCCTGGCTGGACGCCGGACACGGCTCTTGCATCCTGCGGGAACCGTTGATCGGGCGCATGGTGCAGAACGCTTTTCTTTTCTTCGATGGCCAGCGACATCGTTTGATTGATTGGGTCGTCATGCCAAACCACGTGCATGTCCTCTTCCAACCGATCAGCGGCTGGGCTGTCGCCGGAATCGTCGCGTCATGGAAGAAGTTCACGGCAACCCGCATTTGCGCGTTTCGCCGTCAGAACGCCAATCACCCCATGGGCGATCTTCTTGAACCCGTCTGGCATCGCGAGTACTGGGACCGTTTCATTCGGGACAGCCGCCACTTCCAACGGGCGGTGGATTATATTCACCAGAATCCCGTCAAGGCGGGATTGGTCCCAACCCCTGGGGACTGGCTCTGGAGCAGTGCCCGCAATGGGAACGCCAATCTCTCGATTGGCGACGAGGGGAACAAAGAAACAGCCAGAGCCAATCGGGAGATTGGCGTTCCCAGGAAAGAGCCCTGAACGAACCGGCCTGCTTTGTGTGTGCGAAGCAGGTGGACCGGTCGCATTGAAGTTGCTCTTTGCTGTTACGTTCTTCGCCGTTACCTAGGCGCTGCGTCTTTGCCGTCGCAGCAGCACGAAGAGCCCACCGGCCAGAACGATCGCGAGCGTCGCCGGTTCGGGGGTCTGGGAGGCCGAGGGGGCGAAGTTCCATCCGGCGGGGTTCCAGTAGTTCAGAAGGATCTGGAAGTCCATAAAATCCGTGACCCCGTCGCCGTTGAAGTCGGCGCCCGCCCATCCGGCGCCGGATTGCTGCCAGTGATTCAGCAGGGCCTGGAAGTCCGCAAAGTCGGTCGCGCCGTCCAGATTCGCGTCACCATAATTGGTGTGGAAATAATTGTTCAGTTCGTACGTCACGTCGGCCTGGCTGACCGATCCGAGGCCGGCGGGGTCGTACTGGGTCAGTGCGGGGCTCCATGTCAGCAGCGGGCGAGGCCAGGTTCCCAGATAGGTGGAAGGCGCGACGGTCAGGTGCTGGTAGATCGCGTCGATGTCCAGCGAATTGACCACGCCGTCGTGGTTGGTGTCGCCCGGCAGGTAGGTCGTGATGATGCTCTGCCAGGCCAGGGCGTAGTTGGCGTTGCCGCTGTAGAGGGAACTGACCTCCAGGGCGTACCGGCCGGGCAAAAGCGCGGTCTGGTAAATGCACTGGAGGTTATCGACGGCGCTGACGCTGGAGTCGATCATGGAGCCCAGGGTAAATCCGCTGGCGCCGTAAAGCTTGAGGTCCAGGTTGGGCAGGGTGACGGTCGGGTTCCATACGTTGGACCTGGCGTTGGTGATGACCTCGTCCCAGGTGAGCATCACCGAGAGTTGATCGGTGATGTTTCCGGTCACGTCGAAGTAATAATACCGGTTCGACCCTTGGGTCGCGCTGGCATAGTCCCAGCCGGTATTGCCCACGGTGGAGGTGGAACTGGCGGTGTGCTGGCCGGCCTTGAGCAGGTTATAGCTGTTGTAAACGTTCAATTCGCCCGCGCCGTAGGTCATGTCCAGCGGATGCACTGGGGTGCGGGTCCAGGTGGGGAATTGGCTTTTCGTGGCGCCGGCCATCAGGATCGCCTTGATGACCTCGGGCTGGTAGCGGGCGGCCGTCAGGGTGGGGTCCAGGTTGGCGGCCTGGTAGAGCAGGGCCGCGGCGCTGCCGACCATCGGGGTGACGAAGCTGGTTTCGCCGGACAATGGGCCGGAGGAGACGATGTCCGGCTCAATCCGCCCGGCGCCGTCGATCGTGGTGTACCCGGTGGCGTCATTCCCGTTGGTCAGCCCCACGGTGATTCCGTTGTAGGAGGACGTAAGCAACGTTGGAATGGTCGAGGAGGCGCCGTTGTTGGTGGCGATCACGGCTAGGAGGTGGCTCTGGGTGAGCATGTAATCGAACCGCTGAAGCGCCTGGGTGTCGTCCGCGATGCCGGCCGGGGTGGAACCGTACGAGCCGATCCAACTGAAGTTCGCCACGCGCTCTGACATCCGTAACGGGGCGCCGAGTGAAAAGTTCAACCAGTTGTTTATGAAATCACCGGCCTCGTAT
This sequence comes from uncultured Planctomycetaceae bacterium, assembly GCA_964646065.1. GTDB lineage: Bacteria > Planctomycetota > Phycisphaerae > SM23-33 > SM23-33 > CAZYDC01. The sequence goes on from CAZYDC010000095.1 coordinate 6,369, forward strand.
ACGTCGATCGTCGTGATGCCCGGGGACATATTGGAGTTGCCGTAGAGGCAATCGCCGACCGAGGTCGCATGGGAGGAAACTCCGCCGCCTTCCAGCGACATATCCGTGAAGGTCTTGCCGGCAAAATCGGTGTAGGTCGTATCGGGCATGTAGGGGCCGTTGAGCGCCGTCTCCGCTTCGACCTGCGCCACGGTGATGCCAGCGCCCGTGACCATGTTCGCGCCCAGTTGCGCCTGCAACTGGGTAAAGCCCATTTCGCTCATCCAGTCCGCCTGGGCCCCGGCCGCGCACAGCGCAAGCACGACGCACAAAACCGTTGCGCCGCGGCGAAGATGAAACGAAAGATCCTTTTTCGACTTGAAGCTCACGTAACGGCCCTCCAGCGCGTTTCGAGCATCTCGTACAACCAGCACAACAAGGAAGTTCGGCTCTCTTTCCTTGCCTATTCATTATACACGATCATTGGTTTTGCGGCAAGCCGGATTCCGGATCTTCGCGGGGTAATCGTGTCTGAATAGGCTCCAGTGTGAGGCGGGCTCTCTGTCTTAAACTTGTGCAGAGATTGCACATGCATAGGGCGTTGCCGTTGCCTTGGGGATGTAAAGCGGTCACGTTTGGTGCATAAGTTATTCATTTATAGACAATTGTGTCCAACACAAACGATGGCACGTCATTTGCTATGGGTTGCCCGTCACCGTGACGCGTGGACGAAAGATGTTTGGAGACCCCATGAAAGGACGGAGCTTAGGAACAGCAGGGACAGACAGGCGCTCCGCATTCACTTTGATCGAGCTGATGGTGGTCGTCGCCATTATCGCCATGCTGGGGGCGATGCTCTTGCCATCGCTGCTGGCCGTTCGAGAGGCGGCCCGGTCAGCCGTTTGCAAGTCTAATCTTAAGGGCATTGGCGCGGGGCTCGTGATGTACCAGTCGGCCAACAACGGGTTCGTCGTGCCCTCCTACAACATGACGGGCACCAGTTCTCCGACCGACCCGGACCTCGCCTTGGACGGGTGGGCGACCCTCATGGACCAGGAAGGCGATGTCGGGGCCACGCGAACCAACACCAATAACATTTACGGTTGCCCCGACATGGAGAACATCGACGGGTGGCTCGCGGGCAACACCGGCGCGACCGACGCCACGGCCCGCGGGTACATGGAATGGCCCAGCTACAGCAACGGCAAGCAAAACATCGCCACCACGATTCCGGCGCGAGGGCTCAACAAGATCATCCGCGTGGGCTACTGGATCAACGCGGACAATCCCATCGGGACGGTCAAGACGGTCGTCCCGAACGTCTATTACACCAGTTCGGTCGGCTACGGCACCAGCGGGACCGGATTCATGACCCCGACCAGCAGCACCGCCTTCACGAAGCCCTCCAGCCTGCTGGTGCTGGCCGACGGCATCTACGCGGGTAGGCAGGCGCAGTCGCGGCTGGGCGACCAATACCATCGCATCGGATATCGGCACAAAGGCCTGGGCTTGCAGACCCTGACCAACGTCGCCTACGCGGACGGACACGCCGACTCCATCGACAGCAGTGTCATGCCCCGCGCCAAGACCGACGACGCGTACGTGGGCAACATAACGTTTTATGCGAACCCGCAGGCGGCCAAGACCAACGGCTGGTGAGCGAAAGAGAGACAGCATCAAATGAACAGCGTTCCACAAATGACAGCCTTCGGGATTCGGGATTCGGGATTCGGGTTTCGAGAGGAAACGGCAAAGACCCTCTTCGGAGTTTCTTCCCGAACCCCGAAACCCGAAACCCGGTTCCCGAATCCCGAATCCCGAATCTCGAGCTTTATCGGGTTCGTGGTGGCCGTTCTCGCGGTCGCGGCCGCTTCCGCCTTCGCCGAGCAAGCCTCGCCCCGGGTCGCGTTTCTGGGCATCTGGGATCGCAGCGGGCCTGTGCTTTCTCAGGCCTCCGCGCAGGAAGGGTTGGCCGTGGTGACCGTCAGGCCGGAGGACCTCGTGGCGGACAAAACGCCCGAGGAGGCGGCAAAATCTTTGGGCGGCGTGGCTGTGCTGTACGTGCTCAACGTCAACACGGACAAGGGCTCCTCGGTCCAGAAAGGCCTGGAGCAGGCTCGCAAGGACAATCCCAAGCTTCGCGTCATTGCCCTGGACAATCGCGACTTCCACGCGACGATGCTGGCGGCGGGGTTGATGGAGAAGGACCCTGCCGTGCGGGCCTACTGGCGGGCCAACGGCGTGCTGAACATGCGGCGGCTGCTCGCGTACACTCGCGTGAAATACCTCGGCGAACCGGGCAAAATCGAGCCGCCCATCGACGTGCCGGAATCGGGTTTCTACGTTCCCGAACAGCCCGACCAGCCGCTGGCCGACTTTGCCGCCGTGAAGAAGCTGCCCTCGTGGCGCGAGGGTTCGCCCGTCGCGGCGATCCTGATTCACCAGTCGTTCTGGGTCACGCAGGACACCAAGGTCATCAACGCCGAGATCGACGCGCTTCGCCGACGCGGCATGAACGTCGTGACCGCCTTCGCCTCCAGCACCGCGCAGTTCGAGGGCTTCCTCAAAGACATCAAACCCAACCTGCTCATCGAGGACCGGCACTCCGCCGCTTCGTGGAGCGTTGTCGGCGGAAAGAGGTTCCTCCAGCAACTCGACGTGCCGTACTTGCGGCCGATCTCGATGCTCGGGCAGAGCATCGACGAGTGGCTGGCCAATCCGCGCGGCCTGGCGACGCGGGACATTTCTTCGTTCCTGTCGCTCCAGGAGTGCGCGGGCACCATCGAGCCGATCGTGGTGGGAGGCCTCAAGGCCAGCATCGCCGGCTATCGCCTGCACGAACCGATCGGCGAGCGGGTCGAGCGGTTCGCGGACCGAGCCCAGGCCTTGCTGCGGTTGCGGCAGACGCCCAACGCACAGAAGAAAGTCGCGATCATTTACTACAATAAGACGCTGGGCAAGGACGACCTCATGCGAGGCAGCCCAACCGGCGCGTTCCTGAACGGGCCGGAAAGCCTCGTGCGGTTCCTGCCGCGCATGAAGGATCGCGGGTTCGACGTGCAAAATGCGCCCGCTACGGCGAAGGAGTTGATCGCCCTGATCCAGGACCGCGGCCGCAACCTCGGGCCTTGGGCGCAGGGCGAGGTCGAAGCCGCCGCCGACAAACCCGGCGCCGTGCTCGTGCCGCTGGACACGTACCTCAAGTGGTTCAACTCGAAGATTCCCGAGTCGCTTCGCCAACAGGTTATCCAGCGTCACGGCCTGCCGCCCGGCCGGCTGATGGTCGTCACGCGGAACGGCCAACCGCACATCCTGATTCCCACGATCCGCATGGGCAACATCCTGTTGACGCCGCAACCGGAGCGCGGCGAGAAGATGGACGAGGCGCTGCTGCACTCGCGCGACGTTCCGCCGCCGCACAACTACCTGGCGTTCTACTGGTGGCTCCAGGAGGAGTTCAAGGCCGACGTGGTCGTCCACTGGGGCACGCACGGTTCGCTGGAGCTGCTGCCGGGCAAGGACAACGGCCTGTGCGCGACCGATTGGCCGGACGTGTGCGTCGGAACGCTGCCGGTGGTGAACCTGTGGATCATGGACAACATCGGCGAGTCCACGCTCGCCAGGCGGCGGAGCTACGCGACGCTGGTCGATCACGTCGTGCCGCCGGCGACCTCGACGGGCTTCACGACCGAGCAGCGGGCGCTGGCCGACGACATCGACAAATTCCAGACGCTCCAGGAGGGCCTGGTCCGGCAGGAGTTCCGCCGCACGATCACCCAGGCCGCCGTCGGCCAGCGGATCCACGAAACGCTCAAAATCGAGTTGGACAAGACCGGCCTGCTCAGCGACAAGCAGATCGAGTCGGTCGAGTTCTACATCCACCAGCTTTACAGCACGCATACGCCGACCTCGCTGCACATCCTGGGCCAACCGCCCGAGGCGGCGATGATGCCCAATTACCTTGTGAAAATTCTGCGGCGAAGTTTCCTGGACAGGCTGGCCGTGGAGTTCCCGCCGCCGGCGGACCAGGCCTCGCCCGCCAAACGGGTGACTTGGCTGGAGAAGCGGGCGGAAGCGTTCGTCAAGGAATACGTGCTTTCTTCGGACACGGACGCGACCCCGGCGAAACAGCGAAGAAACGGCGAAGACGCGGACGGGACGTCCGCGACACGCGCGGGCAAGATGCCCGCGACACACGCGGACGGGACGTCCGCGTCACACACGCCGCCGGCGTCGCTGGCGGGGGATGTGGCCTTCGCCAAGGATATCGCCGCGCGGCTCAACGACACCGGCGTCGAGATCGACAACCTGCTGCTGGCATTGGAAGGGCGGTACATCCCGCCAGGCCCGGGGCCTGACCCGATCCGCAACCCGGCCAGCGTTCCGCCCGGGCGGAACCTTTACGCGCTGAACCCGGAGGAGATTCCGACCAAGGCCAGTTGGGAGGTCGGCATGAGGCTGGTGGACGAACTGCTGGCCAAAGGGCCGATGAAGAAAATCGCCGTGGACCTTTCGGGCATGAGCACGATGCAGGATTACGGCGTGACCGAGGCGGAGATTCTCTACCTCATCGGTTGCCGGCCGGTCTGGGACGCCAACAACCTGTGCATCGACGTGAAGATCATCCCGGCCGCCGAGCTGAAGCGTCCGCGCGTGGACGTGTTTCTGCCGATGGGCGGGCACTATCGCGAGAACTTCGGCTCGCGAATCAAGCTGCTCGACAAGGCCATCCGCATGGTCAAGGACCTGGACGAACCGGGCAACGATCTGCGGGCCGGGTGCCTGGAACTCCAGACTCGCCTCGAAAAGCAGGGCATGCCGGCCGACAAGGCGCGCGACCTGTCGGCGGCGAGAATCTTCGGCACCAAGCCCGGCAATCTGACCGGCACCAACATCCTGGACCTCGTGCCGCGCAGCGGCGTCTGGGACAACGAGGACCAGATCACCTCCGTCTACATCGACAACATGAGCTACGTCTACACCGGCGACGTGTGGGGGCAGAAGATCGACGGCCTGTACGAGCAGGCCATCCAGGGCACCGACACGATCATCCGCGTCTGGGCCAGCAACTTGACCAGCCAGCTTTCCAATCACCATTGCTACGAATACCTCGGCGGCATGAGCATGGCCGTCAAGAAACTCACCGGCAAAGAACCCCGCGCGCTGATCGCCGACGTTCGCGACCCGACGGCGGCCCGCGTGCGCGACTTCCGCGAGGTGCTGGACTCCAACCTTCGCAGCGAACTGCTCAACCCCGCGTGGATCGCCGGGATGAAGAAGCACGATTACGCCGGGGCCGGGCACATGGCCGAACTGGTCAAGAACACCTTCGGCTGGAGCGTCACGCGTAAGAGCGACGTTAGCGACGGTGCGTGGAAGGACATCTACCAGACGTACGTGCAGGACAAGAACAAGCTGGGGCTTAAGGAATGGTTCGAGCGGGTCAATCCGCACGCGATACAGGAAATTGCCGCGGCCATGCTGGAGGCCTCGCGAAAGGGCTACTGGAACGCCGCCCCGACCGAGATACAGACGCTGGCCGAGTTGTACGCCGACTCGGTCGCCAGGCACGGGCTGTCGTCGGGGGTGATCTCCGGCGGAAACGAAAAGCTGCGGGATCTGGTCGCGCAGCGGCTGGCCTCGGCGCCCGGAAAGGAAGCCCTGGCCAAGGCCATGCTGGCCGCCATCGCGCAATCCGCCGGCCAGACCAAGGCCCCGGACCAGGGCAAGGTGTACGGTTCGGCCTTGCAGGCCGCCCCGGCCCCGACCGCACCGGCCGCCGGGGTGATGGACTCGGCGACGAAACTGTGGCCATATGGCATGGGCGTGGTCGTGGCCGTCTTGTTTGCGTTCGGATTCTGGCGGCGAAGTGGAGCGGCAAGGTGAGAAAGACAATGACGAATGACAAATGACGAATCAATAACGAATGACCCAATGTCGAATAACAAATACGGAGCGGTTGCAAAGCAAAGCGGGTGCTATGGCGCGCAAACTCTTTCCGTATTCGTTATTGGTCATTCTCCTATTTGTTATTGATTCGTCATTTGTCATTCGTCATTTTGTGGGGGCGATTCGACCGGAGTAAGAATATGAACAACGTACCTACCGACATTCTCCAATGGATTT
>CAZYDC010000096.1:0-12463 GCA_964646065.1 uncultured Planctomycetaceae bacterium
CACCGCACCGGCGCCGCGGACCCGTTTCGCCGCCTGGCCATCGCCCCGGAAAGTTCCGCCGACCGCTCGAGAAGCTGCTGCACCCGGCTTTCGCCCAGGTCGGCCAGGCCCAGGTCCACGACGGCCTTGATCTCCTCCAGCCCGACCGTCTTGGTCACCGCGACGATCCGCACGTCGCCCGGCTCGCGCTTCGCGCGCGCGCAGGCCGCGGCGATGTTCTCGCCGATCCGCTGGATGTTCTTTTCAATCTTGCTCCGAGATGCCATGTCGGGAAGGATAACAGGCCAGGCGACTGTCCGCAAGTGGTCCGCAAATGTGACGCGGTCATCTTGACCGCCTGGGGTGCGGAATTAAATAGGGACGGACCCCATTTAATTCAGCAAGTAACTGGGGTCCGTCCCTATTAAATTCTCGCCGGAAAATCATTGAACCGGCCCCTGTGAATTTCGTATCATAGACGTTTCGATTGGCGCCGGGTAACTGGTACTTCGGCAGAGAATTTAATCAACGGCAAGGAGTGAGCGGATGGCTTACAAGATTACGGAAGCGTGCACGGCCTGCGGGACGTGCAAGGAAAGTTGCCCGGCGGAAGCGATTCGTGAGGGCGAGAAGTTCAACATCGACCCGGACACCTGCATCGACTGCGGCACGTGCGTGGACGCCTGCCCGGTCAAGGCAATCGTCGAAGGCTGAAAAGTTGCATAAGTGCGCAGGCCGCCGCCGTGACAACGGTGTCGGCCTGCTTACTGCGCACAGGTCGGGTGCCACCCTCAAGCGGCGTTTCTGCCGTTGCCGCTTGAGGGTGTCTTCCGGTGTTCGCGGAGCAACCGATACGCGGTGACGCCACGCAGGCTCTTGGGCCGGATGGTGACTTATGTTACGATGCGGTAGAAGCGGTTTTCGCAACGGTGGAAAACTTAAGGATACTGCTATGCGATCGTTCTTGTGGTCGTTGGTGTTGTGCCTGTCGTTGGCCATGCAGAGCGCTTGGCTGGATTCCGCGTACGGCCAGGCCGTAGTCAAGCCGATCGTCAAACCCACCACGCAGCCAACCAGCCGCCCCACAACCCAGCCGACGACCGGGCCGGTCATCCGTCCGGCGCCGGTGGTTCCGGCCGAACCGCCCGGCAAGACCCTCGACGAGTGTCACGCCCAGTACATGAAAGGCCAGTATTCCTCCGCGGCCGCCGGGTTCAAGAACCTGCTGTCGCAGGAAAGCATGAGGCTGGCCGCCGCCGTCGGCATGTCCCAGGCCCTGGCGATGGAGGGAAAGTACGCCGACGCCCTGGACGCCCTTTCCAAGGCCCCGCAGCCGGCGGCCGACAAGGACGTGAAATTCCACCTTCAGTACGCCGACGTTCTGTCCACGGTCGGCGAGTATGACAAGGCGCTGGCCCACACGGTCAAGGCCTGCGAGTTGGCCCCGCTGAGCGCCCCGGCCGTCTTCGCGCGGGGCAGCCTGCTCGAAACGCTAGGCCGCCGCAAGGAAGCCACGGAAACTTACACCGCCTCCGCCAAAATCCTGGAGGACGGAAAATACCGCAACGACGCCGAGGCCCTGGTCGCCCTGGGGCAAATCCTGGACCGCCAGGGAATCCTGGGCGGAAAGAAAGCCTCCGACCAGGCCCAGAACATCCTCCAGAATTATTTCCAGGAAGCGTACCTGAAGGTGGACGCCAAGTATTGGCCGGCCAACGTGGCCGCGGGCATGTTCGGCATCTCCAAGCATCGCCCCGACATCGCCGACGCCGAGTTCAAGCTCGCCAACGCCATCAATCCGCGGATACCGGATATTTACGTAGGCGTCGGCTGGGAGCAGTTGGAAAACTGGGGATTCGAGCAGTGCCTGGGCAACGTGACGCAGGCGATGTCCTACAACCCCAACGACACGGACGCGCTGATCCTCAAGGCCAACTGCATCATGCAGTGGCGCAAGTTCGAGGAGGTCCCGCCGATCCTGGATCAGATCCTCAAGATCAACCCCAACCACATCGACGCGCTGTCGCTGTACGCGGCCGTTCACATTCGCGTGGGCGACAAGGGCAAGGCCAAACCGTACATCGACCGCGTGCATAAGATCAGCCCCAATTGCCTGGAACTGCCCAGCACGATCGCGAACTGGCTTTCGGCCGGGCGTCAGTTCACCGAGGCCCTGGGCTACTACGAAGAGGCCGCCAAGATCGCCCCCGAATCGGCCGACGTGCTGACGGGCCTAGGCCTGCTGTACATGCAGACGGGGCAGGAAGACAAGGCCCGCGAGGTCCTCCAGAAGGCCAGCGACATCGACGACTACCGCGCCGACGTGATCAACTACCTGCAACTCCTGGAGAAGCTCGGAAAGTTCAAGATCAAAGAAACCGCGCACTTCATCATCAAGGTGGACGGCGACACCGACGCGGTCCTGCTGGACCAGGTCGCCGAGCAGGCCGAGGTGATCCACGACCAGGTTTGCAGCGACTTCAAATTCGAGCCCAAGGAAAAATCGATCCTCGAATTTTTCCCGACGCACCAGCAGTTTTCGATCCGCATCACGGGCAAGGGCTGGATCGGGACGGTCGGGGCCTCCACCGGGCGCGTCATCGCCATGGTCGTGCCCACGCCCGACAAGGACCGCTCGCCCTTCGGCACCTACGACTGGTACTCCGTGGTCATCCACGAATACACGCACACCGTCACCCTGGGAAAGACGCTCAATCGAATTCCCCACTGGTTCACTGAGGCCTGCGCGGTCTGGGAGCAGCCCGACCGCCGCAACTTCCAGGCCACGCAGCAGCTCATCGGGGCCTACCTGAACAATCACCTCTTCCCCGTGCATGAAATGGATTGGGGGTTCATCCGCCCCAAGGCCAACGGCGACCGCGAACTCGCCTACGCGCAGGCCGAGTGGACCATGGAGTACATCATTGCGACCTACAAGTACCCCATGATCCTCAAGATGCTCGACGGGTTCACCGCCGGAATGAGCCAGAAGGACGTCTTCGAGAAGATCGTCGGGCAGACCGAGGTCCAGTTCGACACCGCCTTCCACGCCTGGGCCAAAGGCCAGATCGAGGACTGGGGTTTCGACACCACTCCCCCGCCCAATCCGCAGCAGGCGATGGCCGAGGCCAAGAAGAACCCCCAGAGCGCCGAAGCGCAGGCCAAGCTGGCCTTCGCGATGCTGATCACACGCAACGGCCTCGCGGCCGAGCAAGCGGCCCGCGCCGCACTGGCGATCGACCCCAACCAGCGAATCGCCCTGTCGGTGCTTTGCCGGGTTCTCCAGGGCCAGAGAAAAAACGACGAAGCCCTGACCATGGCCCGCAGGCTCGAGACGGTTGACGCCAAGTCCAAGGTCGCCCCGCGAGTGATCGCCGACATCAGCATGGAGAAACGCCAGTGGGCCGACGCGATCGAGGCCCTGGAAACCCTCAAGGTCCGCGCCCCGCTGGACGCCTACAGCTACACCCAGTTGGCTCAGTACTACACCAACATCGGACAGATGGAAAAGGCCCTGCCCAACCTCATCGAGTTGCACGAGCACACGATGAACACGCCCATCTACGCGCGGCAGATCGCCGACATCTACCGCGCCCTCAAGCAGGACGACCTGGCCCTCAAGTACTACACCGACGTCACCCGCCTCAATCCGTACGACACCGCCGCCTACAAGGCCATGGCCAGAATCCAACTGCACGCCAAACGCTACCCCGAGGCCGTCAACTCCGCCAGGAACCTCACCGTTCTGGCCCCGGACTCGGCCGACTCGTGGTTCACCCTGGCATGGATCGAACTCTATTGCGCCAAACCCACGCATAACGAAACCCTGCTCAAGGCCGCCCGCGCCGACGCCGACAAGGCCATGAAGATCGAACCCAGCGACAACTGCTCCGAACTGCTGAAGAAAATCGACGAAACGCTCAAGGGCGGCGGACAGTAGGAGAACGACGTAATCGGTAATCAGTAATCGGTAATCGGTGAAAGGCAAGAGTCCGTTCTTCGCCGTTCCCGATTACCGGTTACAGATTACCGATTACATTTTTATAAGCGGAAAGGCTTCATGCTCATCAAAGACTTCCAAAAATTCATCCACGACCGTTACTACGCCACCGACTCCAAACGCGGGACGCCGGCCACCTTCCTGTGGTTCATCGAAGAGGTCGGCGAATTGGCCACCGCCCTGGCGGGCGCCGACCAGAAGAACAAGGAAGAGGAATTCGCCGACGTCCTGGCCTGGCTGTGCACACTGGCCAATATCAACGACGTGGACCTGCAAAAGGCCATCGAAAAGTACACCGTGCGCGGAGTCGAAGGGACGAAGTCCTGAAAGACTCTGGGGCGTGGCGCGTGGGGAGTGATGCGTGACGGCAAAAAAGCAAGCTCCCATTCCGTTGCGCTTTTAGCCTTGCCAAAAAAATATTTTGCTCGATTTTGGAATTTCTGCAATATACCATCTTCATGTCGCGTTTAACTTTACAAGAGAATCAAGCGGCTCGCCGGTGGTCGGCGATGCCGGTGTGTCCCTTCGACTTGGACGTTGCATCTCGCGGGACGGACATTCAAATACGTTGCACACGGGAGAACCGCACATGAAGCGACTCAATGTATGGTTGTTGGGGCTGTCCATCGTCGTTCCGGCCATGCTGGCGTTTTCGGCCGGTGGCGACACGCGCGGGGGAGACAGACAATTCACCACCACCCAGATCCTGGCCTTTGTGCAATGGACCGCGGATCAACAGCAGAAACGGGCCGCCTTGAGAAGCGCGTTCGCCGCCCAGGTCAAGCCCCTCCACGATCAGATCAGGCAAATCGAACTCCAAATCCGGGCCATCGACCTGCAGTTTGAACAGAACGAGTCCGCATTGCTGACACCCGACCAGATCGCCGCGGCCCAGGCGCTCCTGCAGCAACTCGAGGCCCGCCGCGCCGAAGAGCGAAGACTGGCCGAAGAGCGGCATCTGGCCGAGATCGAGTTCCGGGCCGACGAACGAATTCACCACGGTTCCACCACCCGCCCGTCGGGCACCACGGACGTTGTGCGCCGAAATGACGATCGACACCTCACGATGGAGGAACGCCGCATGGAGGCCGAGCGACGGGCCGAGGAAAGGCGGCACGAAGAACACAACACCGCCGGAAAGACTACCGGCATTACCCCCCAGACCCGGGAAGAGCGACAACAGGAAAGGGAGCGTCTGCATCAGGAAATCGAGCGGATGAATCAACGGTTGAGCGAGCTCCGGGAAGAAAAAGAAGAGAAGGAGTCGGGAAAGACCGCCGTCCCGGCGCCCAAGAAATAATCGATCTGACAATGAAATTTTGACGATTGGGTGGCGTTCGGTAGACGCCACCCAATTTCATTAAGGGTGGCATGGCGACGTTGTTTGTCGCCATGTCCGGTGGCACCCCCAAGTCTTCTTGGGGGTGTCCCGGCTACGCGCGTCATCATAGACACCCCCAAGAAGACTTGGGGGTGCCACCAATTCCGCCCACCCATTGACTCTCCGCCTGCCGAGTCGCATATTATTGTCCATGAAAAGCGTGCTTCTCGATGTTGTGTACCTGCTGGCCTTGGTATTATCCTGCCCGTTTTGGCTCTATCGAATGATCCGCCACGGACGGTATCGCCGCGGCGTCGCGCAGCGGTTGGGGGCGGTGCCGATCCGCTACGGTTTGCAGCCGATCCTCTGGGTCTACGGCGTCAGCCTGGGCGAGGTCAAGGCCGCCCAGACGCTGGTCGCCCAACTGCACTCGCAACTGCCCGACTACCGCGTGGTCGTTTCGTCCTGGACCGACACCGGCCTGGCCGAGGCCCGCCGACTGTTCGAGCCCGACCACCTGGTCTTCGCGCGCCCGCTCGACTTTGGATTCGTCGTCCGCCGCGCGCTGGACCGCCTGCGGCCCGACCTGGTCGTCCTGATCGAGGGCGACGTTTGGCCGAACTTCCTCGCCGCCTGCAATCGGCGGAACATCCCCGTCGTCGTCGTCAACGGACGCATGAGCCAGGATAAGGGCTACCCGCGATACAAGATGCTCGGCGGTTTTTCAACCCGACTGTTCAACCGCCTGACCGCCATCGGCGTGCAGGATGAGGCCTACGCCGAGCGATTCCGTTCGCTGGGCGTGCAGGCCGACAAAATCCAAGTCACCGGCATGATGAAGTTCGACCGCGAAGTCGGCGACCGCGTGGAAGGCCAGGAAGCCCTCGCCGCCGCGATGGGAATCACGCCCGGCGAGGAACTCATCGTCGCCGGCGGCACCGGCGAAGGCGAGGAGAAGATCGTCCTGGAGGTCTTCGAGCAGGTCCGCAAAAAGCATCCGCAAGCCCGGCTGGCCGTCGTGCCCAGAAAGCCCGAACGTTTCGATGAAGTCGCGAAACTCATCCAATCCGCCGGCTTCGACCTCGTCCGCCGCTCGCAATGCCCGGATCAAAATCAAGGATTGGAAAATCAGGGACTGAGACCGATTCCGTCTGCGGAATCGGTGTCTGTCCCCGATTTTCATCCGTCCACGGAAAAAGGGGGACAGACACCAATTTCAAACAGCGAAATTGGTCTCAGTCCCCATTTTTCCTCCCATTTTTCCTCCGTGGTTCTCGGCGACACGATGGGCGAATTGCGGAAGTTCTACGCGTTGGCCCGGTGCGTGTTTGTCGGCCGCTCGCTCGTACACGCCGGCGGGTCCGACATGATCGAGTCCGCCGCGCTGGGCAAGCCCACGGCCTTCGGCCCGCACACGTTCAACTTTCCGCAGGCGGCCGACTTGGAGAAGAGCGGCTGCGCCCGCATCGCCGACGCCGACGCCCTTGCCGCAACGCTCGACCAGTGGCTGACCGCCCCCGCCGCCGCCGCCCAACAAGGCAAGCAGGCACAAGAGTTCATCCGACGCCAGCAAGGCGCCACCCGCCGAAACGTGGAGATGATCTGCAAAGTCCTAAACCGCACCCCCGCCGCCGCGCCCGGCGGTATTGCTACGGACAAGATCGACCAGCCAAACCGGACTTGACAAAGAGAAAGCAAGATTATAAAGGATAGTTATGGGATTCATTTCCACACTTTTCGGAAGTGGCAAGAAACAGGACGAAAACTGCAAGGAAGCACTGCCTGGACAATCTTCGTATTTTCTTCTTGCACACGCCATAGTCGATACTTCACACCGATGCTCAAAGCGGTTGGATTCCATCATCAAATTTCCGAATGAAGAAGAAAGACGATACCAGGCGTTCTGGGTTTCGTTTGCGTTTGTCGTTTTCTTCGCCCACATGACGTTGCGGACAGTCTTTGGTAAGTTTGGCCCAGCCGCGAGAGACAAGGTCTTAAAGGCATTAGCCCCTCTGTTGATCGAAGCGATGGCGAAGTCTTTCACCGGCCCCGAGGAAACGCTAGCAAAATTCCGGTCGGAACTATGGGATGTTGCGCAGGAGTGGGAGATTGATTACTCGCGATGTGAAGAGATTCTTTGTGATCCGAAAGAAGCTGATGTATTTACGGGTAATTCTGTCCTCTCGGCGTTCACAAGGAACGTGCTGGAACTGTCAGGATACGAAGTACCACAAATAGAACTTAAAGAGACCTATAGAACGTCCGCGGATTTCTTCGGTGCGGGCGGGAAAATGCGGTGTCGTTATTCAGCAAGTCCGCAACAGGCCCTTTTTGAAATTCCCTGGGTACTGAATGTGGCTCTCGCAGAACTCGAATCGCTTTCGTTGTCGGACCACATTGAGAAACTCGTGATCGCCAAATAGTAGCGTAGGTATGCTGCTATACTGCGAGTGCATCGGGAATCTTTGCTGTTACTTCAACTCGTTGAGACGGTTCATCTGGCGGAATCATAATTAGAAGGCGTAGCTGACACTTGGGCTTTGCGTCTTCAATAAGATTAGCCACGGGTTGCCCGTCTGCGGGCTACCCGTGGATACCGACGCAGCGGCGCTCCTACCCGCCGAGGCGGGTTGAATAATCGTTCATCGAGGGAATCGCTGGGGTTTCGCGAGAGATTATCGAACCCCGCTTGCGGGGTACATCGGAAACGGCCTGGATCCACGGGTAGCCCGCAGACGGGCAACCCGTGGCTGATCTTATTGAACAGAAAAAACAACGGCAAAGACACGGGCGATCCGCGTGGTGAAACAGGAACCTTGCGGTTTCAAGGCGCCCCGTAGAGGTAATGATCCACATTGATTGAAGCGTCGGGCGGCAGGTCGTCGGCGACTCCGATGAACGGTTTGAGCCTTTCATACAGCGTCGGTTGGCGCTTTGACTTTTTTTCGGCTACGGTACGCCCCTTCAACGGTCGCACCGTCACCGTGGTCCCCTCCGGCAGGTGCGCCCGCTTGTCCAGGACCACCACGCCGTTCTTGATTTTTCCGCGATACGTCATGGACTTACCTTCACAGTTCCTGATTTCATTATAACTGCAATGCGGTTATCCCGCCAGATTCATCCCGTGTCTGAAATCGGGGACAGACGCCGATTTCGCAGACGAAATCGACCTCAGTCCCCGAATTTCCAGTCCCCGATTTCAGACCAGATTCACCCTCACCGCCGCTCGTTGGAAGTCTTCCGCGGTGATGAACTGTCCGGGTTTCATGCCGGCCAGGGAGCAGATGAATTTGTCGGGGACGACTTGCAGGCGGGTGTTGTAGAACGCGACGATGGCGTTGAAGTATTCTCGGGCCAGGGCGATTCGTTGTTCGGTGTCGGCCAGGGCGGCTTGGAGTTTGAGGAACGATTGGTTGGCCTTAAGGTCGGGGTAGGCCTCGGCGATGGCCAGCACGGTCGGCAGGCAGCCTTGCGGGTCGGCGCCCGGTTGGCCGGGCGCGGTGACGGCCTGCTGGCTGCGCAGGAGGGCCAGTTCGGTCTGCACCTTCTGTTCGTAGTCGCGATAGCCTGTGACCGCGCTGACGAGGCTGGGGATCAGGTCGGCTCGGCGCTTGAGCTGCACGTCCACATTGGCCCAGCTCTGTTGGACGCGCTGGCGAAGACTCTGCATCGAGTTGTAGGCCATCCACGCCCAGCCGAGAATCCATACGCCCAAAGCGCCGGTCGCGATGAGAATATATCGGGCGGGATCGGGGAATGATCTTGTGGACGCAACGATAGATGCCCTGGCCGGCGGCGTGCTCGGGTCCTCGACGCTTTCGGGTGAGTTCTCAATGTCTATGCGGTGAGCGGAAGACATGCCCGCGCGGACTTGGGCATGGCACCCTTGGAAATCGGCGATGGCCCAGCCGCCGGCGGCCAGAAGGATCGCCAGGATCCCCAGCACCCAATACTGCGCCGCCAGGCCGCGGCTGATCTGCTTTTCGGTGCGCGTGGAGATGATGTACATCGCCTCACTCTTGTCGAAGGCGATTTCCGGGGCGACCACGTCGTCGCGCAGGCGGGCGTGGCCCATGAGGAAAAGGTTCGCGTGCAGCGGGATCGCCTGCTCGCTGAACAGGCGGTAATGGTCGCTGTCCATGATGGCGCCCGACGGGCCTTTGGCGTAATACAGCGGGTTGTCGCGCCGGACCTCCTGGTTGAAGACCCGCTCGTCCTCGATCTTCGCGCGGTCGGGGTTCACGCGGATCGTCCCGCAATCGTCGCGAAGGTAGAACAGGCTTTGCTCGCCGCCCTGGGCGACGGTGGTCCAGCCGCTTTCATGCACGGTGCGGGTCTGCGACTTGCCGTTGCTGTCGGTGTAGGTTTCCGTCCGCGTGCGCGACCAATGCTCCTGGACGGTCCAGCGGTACTGCACGCAGGGCAATTCCGCGAGGTAGCTGCGCAGCGGCGATTCCGACTCGGCCGTGCCGTTGAGCTCGACCATGCCGATGAACACGCCGCTGGTCTTGCTGGGCGGCGTGTTGTCGATGTACCGCCGGCGGCTGCCCGCGCGCAGGCTCAGCAGCAACAGGCCCAGCCCGACAGCCAGGCCGCCATACCCGAGCACTTCCGGCCCAACGGACGCGAGAAGGATCATACGGTTCTCCTGCGATTCGGCAACGCGTGGAATCGTACCGCCTGCGCCCGCCGGAGGCAACTCTAAGGTGGCACCCCCAAGTCAGTGTGGCACCCCCAAGTCCGCTTGGGGGTGTCTTAGACCCCTCGTCATCCAAGACACCCCCAAGAAGACTTGGGGGTGCCACAAGAGTTGATTCCCGGGTGAGATTGCAAAGGCCCGAACGCCTTGCTAGCATTGCGGGCAAAGGAAGCGGCCGGCGGCGAGCGAGGAAATCGTGTCCAACCAGATTCGCAAATCCACAGCGGCGACGAAAGGCGTATCCCAAGCAGCCTCGCCGCGCGCGAAGGATCGGCGAATCGTGCTGGCCGTGGCGGCGGTGCTGGTGCTGGCGACGGCGGCAGCCTATCACGACAGCTTCAGCGGGCCGTTCATCTTCGACGACGATTCCTGCATTTCCGAAAACCCGTCCATTCAACACCTGGGCGCGATCGGGTCGGTGCTTTCGCCGCCGAACGACGGCGGAATCACCGTCAGCGGCAGGCCCGTGGTGAACCTGACGCTGGCGATCAACTATGCCTTGGGCGGCAAGCAGGTGCCGGGTTACCACCTGATGAATTTTGTCATCCACATCCTTGCCGGCCTGGTGTTGTTGGGCATCGCGAGAAGAACGCTCCTGCTGCCGTCGATGCGAGATCGCTTCGGCCCGGCTGCCCCTTTTCTGGCTGGCGCGATCGCGCTGGTATGGATGCTCCATCCGCTGCAAACGGAGTCGGTAACGTACATCGTCCAGCGGGCGGAATCGCTCATGGGGCTGTTTTACCTGCTGACACTGTATTGCGCGATTCGGGCTTCGGAGTCGCGTCCGGTTTGGTGGTCGCTGGCGGCGGTGGCGGCCTGCGCGACGGGCATGGCGACCAAGGAAGTGATGGCGACCGCCCCGCTGATCGTGTTGTTATACGACCGGACGTTCCTGGCCGGCTCGTTCGGGCAGGCCCTGCGGAAACGCTGGGGCCTGTACGCCGGCTTGTTGGCGTGCTGGGGATTGCTCGCCTGCCTGATGGTCTCGACGGGAAACCGCGGAGGCACCGCCGGTTTCGGAGCGGAGATGGTCCCGGACTGGTGGTCCTACGCGCAAACAGAAAGCGGCGCCATTCTGCATTACCTGCGCCTGACTTTCTGGCCTGACGCGTTGTGCCTGGATTATGGCCGTTCGTACGCCAGCCCGCTGTTGGAGATTCTGACCGGCGCGGCCTTAGTGGCGGCAATGGCAGCCGCGACGATTTGGGGCCTGTGCCGGGGAAGGAAATGGGGATTTCTCGGCGCGTGGTTCCTGGTCATCCTGGCGCCGACATCGAGCGTCATTCCGATCCGCGACCCCCTGTTCGAGCACCGGATGTACCTGCCCCTGGCGGCGGTCGTGTCGGCCGTGGTTTGGGGCACGTTCTTGATTTGGCGAAAAATAATTTCGGGTGCCTTTCCGGGTGCCATGCCCAAGTCTGCGCGGGCATGTTGTGACACCCGTACTCCCCATGCCCGCGCAGACTTGGGCATGGCACCCGAAATGGCATGGCGATTCGGGCAATGGGCGGCGCCTTGTCTTGCGCTGGTCATTGTCGCGGGCGCTCTGGGGTATCGCACCGCCCTGCGAAACACCGATTACCAATCGGCCGTGGTCATTTGGCAAGACGCCGTCCGCCACTGCCCGTCCAACGCTCGCGCCCGCTGCAATCTCGGCCTGGTCTTGAAAGCCCAAGGGGATTACGATTCGGCCATCGAGCAATATCGCCAGGCGGTCAGCCTCGATCCCCGATACGCCATGGCCTATTCCAATCTTGGCTCCGCCCTGCTAGACAAAGGAGATTACGGTGACGCCGTCCATCAACTCCGCCAGGCGGTTCGCTTCAATCCCGAACTCCCGCAGGCCTACTTTAACCTTGGCGTTGCACTATGCGCCCAAGGCAAGTTTCAGGAGGCCGTCGGGCAATTCCAAATCGCCATCCATCTAGCCCCGGACTTTCCAGGGACATACAACAACCTGGGCATGGCCTGGGTGTCGCTGGGCAAGCTGGAAAACGCGATCGAACAGTTCCGCCTGGCGATCCGGGCCAATCCACGGTTCCTGGACGCGTACGAGAACCTCGCGACGGCACTGAGCAAGCTAGGCCGAACCCAGGAGGCCCGGGAGGTGCGGGAACAGGCCCGGCAGAATTGTCCCGATCTTGCGCCGGGTCGCGTTGCAAATTGAGTATTCAAGAACTTCCTCCGGGGCGACGATGTAACAACATTGTCTTGCGAGAAACAGAAAGCCCATCCAAGGCACAGCACCGGCAGGAAAGGAAGCATTGTGACCCAGTCTCCCATGACCGCGATTGAAAGTGCGAAGCCCGTTTCGAGTTGGCGCACAAGCAGCCCCATCGACCGATTGCTCTTTCGAGTCCGGCGCTGGATCGTGGCCGTCCTGGTCCCGCTTTGGATCGCCGCCGTCATCGCCTCCCACACTCCCCCGGATAATCTGCCGGATTTACACGGGTGCGGCAAGGTT
>CAZYDC010000097.1:0-12354 GCA_964646065.1 uncultured Planctomycetaceae bacterium
CTGCTCCGGCACGCGAAGGAGGTGCTCCGCCGCAACTCGCTGTGTGCTCACCTCCAGGTCCATGTCCGCCGCCGCCAGCACGAGGCAGCCAAGCTTCAGGGCCTTGCGGGTGTCTCCGCCCGAGGCGCGAATCTCGATGTTCAGTTCGCGCAGCGCCGTCAGGGCGGTGTTGGTCCCCGTGCTGTGGGCGAGAATGTGAACCTTCTGGACGCCCGGGCACGATGCGACCAGGCGCAGGAACTGCTTGAGGTGGAAGACGGTGAACTCGCTCGATTCACGGTCATAGTTGTAACCTTGCAGGGGTTCGCTCCCGCCGCCTGCCGGCCAGGTGTATACCACCGGCAGGCCGCGGCGGCCCATGAAGTGCCAGAGCCCGGCCATCACGTACGTGGGCGACTCGAAGTCGCTCATGACGCCGTGAATGAAGACGTAGACCTCTTTCTTGGGACTGAAGTCCAGACGCGCCGCGATGAACTTCCGGAATAGAGCCTCGGCCGTCAGTCGGGCGGCGGCGTTTTCCGGGGCCTCCGACATTTGGCCATCATGCTCGACCATCTTCGCCGGTGCCGGCGGAAACCTGCCAACCTCATTCGTTGCGACCGTGCTCAGCGGCAGACTCACGCGCCGCTTGGCGGAACGGCTGGCGGCCACCAGATCGTCCCACGACACGCCGTTGCCGATGCTCACGGTGGTCAGGCCAAAGGCGAGCGACTTCGACCGCCCGGACCCGTATCGAGGCTCGTTCGACGGATCGCCTTGGGGCTGGCGGTCGGTCGCATAAACAACATCGACCCTGCTGCCGCGAAGAGCAGGCGGCACGTCGGCAAAGGGGTTGTCGGGGGTGTGGGAGTAGAGGTTCGGCGTGGGCATAAGTTCCGGCCCGCCGCAACCCGTCGCCAAGACCATCGCGAGAGAGGCCAGAAGGAATTGCAGATTGCACATTGCATATTGCCTATTGAACGGCGAAGAAACAGCCAAGAGCAGACTTTCCCTGCCTCTTTGCTTCTCAATCTGCAATTTGCAATCTGCAATTTTCACCCTCTCTTTGCCTCGCGAGAGACGGGCGACGAGGCCAGGGTGAAGATCACGATCTCCTCTCCGGTTGCGGTGCTGATGTCATGGTGAAGACTGATTACCTTGACCTCCGTGATGCCCTGAACCATTTCCTCCAAGGCCGGCCTGGCCGTTTCCATCAACTGCGTCCGCACCTCTTTGAGCAGTCCCCGGCCCTTCTCGGCCGGGAGCGTTTTGACCAGTTGCTGCTCCGCCGCCGTCAGGACGCCGCGGAGGCGAACCACCAGGAGATCATCAATCAGATGGGTGCGGATATCCTTGGGGCCGCGGCCCATATATTCCCGTTCAAAGCGGTTGATCCCTTCGCAGACAGCCGCTTCAATTTCGCCTTGTGTCTTCATAACCATCTCCAAATGGCCACGATTCGCGGCCCAGGAATTTGCGGTGGGCAATGATCGCGATGTTTCGGCAGTGGGGGAACATGGAGGCCACCACACAGTAAGTTTAGGGGATACCATACCATTAGCGATGCGAGATTTCCAGAAAGAATTTTTGGAATTACCTTGCTTGCGGGCTGCGCATCCGTACAATGCGTGTCAGTGGAGTCCATGCGAAGGCACGGGCTTCCAAATTGAATCGGATGACTAGATGAAGGGCAGGCCCGTTGGGGCAGGCCCGTTAGACGAGTAAGCCGACGCGGTTCAACACCTTTTTTGGGTGTCGAACCGCGTCGGCTTTTTTTATTCCCGGCGGCAGCCATCAAACGGCATTGAAAGGAAGCACCCCATGAAGCTGATCATCAAAATCAAACAGCAATCTGACGGATCATTCCGAGCCTGTTGCCCCTCCCTGCCCGGGTGCTCTGCCTCAGGCCGGACGAAAGAGCACGTTCACGCGAAAATCAGTTTGGCGGTGCAGGGCTACCTGGCAAGTCTGGATGTGTGCCTGCCCCGGGAACTGGGCAAGGCACTGGCGATGGAAATGGCACACGGTTGAGGCCGCGTAGCAAGAAATGATAACTCAGCGAAGAAAAGAAGGTGCAAAATGATGTGCAGGCAATTGATTCTATCGGCGGTTCTGGCTTTACCGTTTTTAGTTGCCGGCCAATCCCACGCCAGTGTGATTCCGGTTGACCTGGGAACGGCAGGCAATTTCACGATCCTCTCGGAATCAGGGGTCTCCGCCACCGCAGGGACCACGGTGGTTGGCGACATTGGAGTCAGCCCGATCGCTGCGACGGGCATCACCGGATTGGGGCTGATAATAGACTCAACAGGCACATTTTCGACATCGTCGATGGTGACGGGAAAAGTGTACGCAGCCAGCTATGCGTCTCCCACTCCAACGTACTTGATTACGGCCATTGGCGACATGGGAACCGCGTACACCGACGCCGCCGGGCGCGCCGCCTTCGTTAACGAGTTGGGGGCCGGAAGCATCGGCGGGATGATCATCGCCCCGAACGTCTATAAATGGTCCACCGGCGTTTCCATCCCGACGGATGTCACCATCTTAGGCGGTCCGAATGACATCTGGATTTTCCAGATAGCGGGGACTCTGGGTGTCAGTCCCGGCACGGAAGTTATCCTCAGCGGCGGCGCCCAGGCCAAGAATATCTTCTGGCAGGTGGCCGGACAAACTACTCTTGGAACGACGTCTCATTTCGAGGGGATTATATTGGGTGGCACGGCGATTGTGATGGACACCGGCGCGACGCTGGACGGCAGGGCGTTGGCGCAGACCGCGGTTACGCTGGACAGCAACGCTGTCGTAGCCCCCGTCGTCCCGGAACCTGTCACCATGACGTTGACTCTCATCGGTGGCGCGATGCTGGGACTGCGTCGTCGCACGAACGCCGTCAGGGTCGGGTGAAACCATGACCGAAGACAGACATCTTGTCCTGCTGGCCTTGGCGAAGAATGACGCGGGCACGATTCACGACGTACAGGGTCTTGTTGCACCCTATCGAGGCGGCATCGCCACCCACCCGGAAATGGCCGCCTTATACGCCAGTGAGGGTAGGCTTAGAAGCTTCATCCAGGCCGGGAAGCTGATGGATGATGGCCGCAAGAAAAAGCACATCGACCTTAATGCAAAGAGACTTGAGTTCTGACAGGCGAACGCAGTTGGAAAGAAAGGCAGCGGATTATGATAATGGAAATGGAAACGCGGACTCTCGAACAGCCCACGAACCGTCGGACGGCCGAAAGCGACACCGCGGCGAACGCAAGGCTTTACAAGTCCATCCCGGGACGCGTGGATTACATTCCGAATCCCGAATATCTTTCTGCGGGCGCGGAGGAAGAGTTGTTCGGTTCCAATGCCCCAATGATCCTGACGCCTCAGTGGAGGCACAGTCAGAGATTTGAAGACGGTCAGGACGATGTCGAAACGCCTCAGGCCAGGGCGCCGAATCTTTCCCGGCAGGATGAGGCGGTCCTGTTCAGGCGATACAACTGCGCCCGCCGCCATTTGGCCGCACTGATGGAGAAGCAGACGCGATGCTTCGCCGGCAGCCTAGTGCCGGAGATCCTGATGTGGCATCGCCGGGGGTTGGAGAACCGGACCGCCTTGGCCGAGGCCAACATGGCCTTGGTCGTGGCCATGGCCAGGCGGAGCAGGGCCAGCTCGGTGGACTTCGGCGATTTGGTGAGCGAGGGCAACATGGTCCTGCTGCGCGCGGTGGACAAGTTCGACTTCTCCCGTGGCTTCAGGTTTTCCACCTACGCATGCACCGCCATTCTGAGGGCCTTCGGTCGCCTGGCGGCCGTGGACGGAACCTACCGCAAGCGATTTCCCACCAACTCCGAGTTGGAGCGAGACCTGGGCGACGAGTCGAAGGGGCAGCACGCCTACCAAGGCGAACTGGCCCTCAAGGACCTCCGGCGGGAGATGATCCTCAACCGCGCCGGCCTGACTGATGTCGAGCGGACGGTGCTGGGGGCGCGGTTTGCCCTGGCCGGCCGTGACCACGTCCACACGCTTCAGGAGGCCGGAGGACTCGTCCAACTGACCGGCGAAGGTGTCCGCCATGTGCAGAACCGGGCTCTGGCCAAACTGCGCCTGGTGCTGGAGCACCCCTTGATTCCCACGACGACCCGTCCGGACAAGACCGGGGGCACATTCGCGGAAAATGGACGACAAAACTTAATTAAAAGTTTTTGTGTGCCCGCCGTGCTATAATGCGGTAGTGGAGTGCGTGCGAAGGCACGGCTCCGAATCGGAAGACTAGATAAAGGGCAGGCCGGAAGCGCCGGAAGGCCCGGAAGGCCCGTTGAATAGTAAGCCGACGCGGTTGGGCATCTGTGGATGCCCAACCGCGTCGGCTTTTTTTATTTCAAGTCGCAGGGCAGGCCCGGCGGCTCCGAACGAAGGGAAAACGAAGATGAAATCTCAACTGAGCGGTTCTCACAGAAGGATTTACGACGGCATCTTCCGCCACCCCGTGGCCCGCAACCTGGACTGGCGGGACGTGCGGTCGATGCTCGGCGCGCTGGCCGAGGTCGTCGAGGAACCCAACGGACACCTCAAGATCACGCGTAACGGGCAGTCGCTGATCCTGCATCCCTCGCTTCACAAGAACGTCGCCGAGATCGAGGAGTTGATGGAGATTCGTCATTTCCTTGAGCGATCCGGCGCGGTCGAACCACAGGCCGAGGCCCAAGGCGTACACCTGCTGGTCGTGATCGACCACCGCCAGGCGAGCGTGTACAAGACCGAGGTGCATGGGTCAGTGCCGCAGCGGATCACGCCGTACGACCCGGAGGGGTTCGACCGGCACCTTCACTACGTGCAGGACGACTCCAACGGCCAGCGGAAGCCGGAATTGAAGAGCTTTTACGAGGCCATCGCCAAGACGCTGCACGGCGCGGAACAAATCCTGCTGTTCGGCGGCGGCACCGGCGCCAGCAGCGCCATGGAAGAACTGCTCATTGAACTGAAGCACCATCACGGCGACGTGGTCAAACGCGTGGTCGGGGCGGTCGTGCTGGACGAGACGCATCTGACCGAGGACCAATTGCTGGCCAAAGCCCGCGAGTTTTACGTGGGCCTCGCGTCACAGAAAACCGAGCATTCGCCGATGGCGAAGACGGGAGCGATACATGATTAAGCCTGAATTGACAATGGCCCAACAGGTCGCGAAGGTCGTAATGGCCTTTCAGCAGAAGATGACCGGACACGCGCCCCAGGCGGTCACGGTAGTCCTGAGTCAGGACACGCTAGTGGTCACGCTGCACGGGGCACTGTCGCCAGCCGAGAAAGACATGGCCAAGAGCCCTGCCGGCGCCGCGACGGTGCAGGAATTTCACCGGCAACTCTTCTTCAACTCTTCCCATGAGCTGCGGGAGGAGATCCAGAAAATCACCGGCGTCCAAGTGCGCGAAGCCCTGGCGGAAGTCGAGCCGATGACCGGGGCCGTGGTGTGCGCGTTCGCCAGCGGCACCATGGTGCAGGTGTTCCAACTCGCCCAGGACATTCTCCCGGCCACTTGGAACGCGAATACGGACAGCGCCCCGGCGGCCCAGCCAGGTCCATGCGCCTGTGACGGTGCGGATGACAAAGAACCTGCGGGAGCGGCCAAGTGACAACCAAGATGACCAAGAACGCGGACGCAAGGCGAATCCGGGTGATTCAGCGATTGAACGACTCAGGACTCACGCCCCAGGCGGTGGACGAGGTCCTGCTTATGGTTGACGCGATGATGGCAGGCCGCGTTCCCCTGGCGCATGTGCTGGAGGCCGCCAAGGAAGTGTGCAAGGAGTGCGAACTGCTCGTTACTCATCAGCATGTCGCCAATGCCCTTGCGAGTCTTGCGGGCGAGGTCATGCGGTTTGAGGACCCATCTTTGGACGGCCAGCCCGGCGGCCCTGGTCGCACGCGGTTCGGCGGTGAAAATTGGAATGACAAGCGTCGGGGCCGGGCGGGACAAGCCCAGGCCTGAACGGTGTAGACAAACGAACATGAACACAAGAGGTGCAAGATGAAACAATCAATGATTATTGGAATTATTCTCATCGTCCTGGGCATAGTCGGCCTGATCTTCCCGGTCATCACGTACACGTCGCGCGAGCCGGTCAACTTCTTCGGCTTCAAGTTCACGGCCGAGACGCAGAAGACCGTCTTGATTCCCGGCATCGTCGGCGGGTTGGCGTTGGTCGGCGGCATCGCGGTCGTTGTGGCGTCGTCGAAGAAGTCGGCCTAGCCGGACGGCCGCGAGGCTGGGCGGAGAGTCAGACGACGGGTCCGAGACGCAGTCATACATTTTACGTAAGGAATTTAACATGTTTACGATTGCAAAAGCCATGCTGAGAGTTCTTTTTCTGGCCCTGGTTGTGGCCGGCCCGATGGCCTGTTTGACCATCAATAAATCGCCGGACGACCAGCCCAAGACCCAGGTAAACGTTGGTGGAAGCGACGGCGTCACTGTCAACAAGTCGTCGGACGGTCAGCCCAGAACAGAGGTAAACGTCGGTGGAAGTCACGGTGTCACCGTAGACCACGACAAGGACAACGGCAATTGACGCCGATTGGCGGTGTTGCGGTCATCGTGGTCCGGCTTAGGAAATCGAGTGTCTGATGGAAACGGCACCGTCCGCTTGAAGTGATGGTGACGGTCCAAGAACAAAGTCTAATTCCACAGAGGAGCAACAGATGAGAACAGCGATAACGTTCATGACAGCGATGGCTTTGGGTTTCATGGGCGCCGGTTGCATGGGGCGCATCTTCTCGGAGGGAATGGGTGCAGCCACCGGCGCCTCCGGAAGGGTGGTCGGGAACAGCACGGTTCCGGACCTGACGAAATACAAGAGCCTGCACGTTGAGCCGATCACAGTTGCGGCGGGCTCGCAGGCGCCGGCGGACATGCCCGACATGGCCCAGGCGGATTTCGAGGCGGCGGCCAGGTTCAGAGGCCTGACAGCCGATGGGGAGCCCCGACTGAAGTTCACCGGCGAGATCATCCACTATGAAAGCAGCAGCATGGTCGACACGGCGATCGGCCCGTTGGCGGAAGTGATCGTCCGGGCCAAACTGATCGACGCCGGCAGCGGGAGGGTCATCGCGGAGGCCAATCTGGTTGGCCGCTCGAAGGCGAGCGACTCCAGCGGGGCCAAACACTTGTCCGGCGGCCTGGGCAAAGCGCTGGGCAAATGGCTGGATTCCGGCGGCCTGAAGAAACAGAAGGCCGGCGATAAGGAAGAAGAATGAGCCGGGTCCCGCGCCTGGCGGCCGGAACTGCAATCGGCCAGGCAACGTCGCGGAAACGGCAGTCTGGACGTCGGCCATTCACAATGAAATATGCCATGTGTCGGCAGTAGCGCAATGGGCGCTGGAAGCATTCAACGTCGAGGATTCACTCACACTTTAGGAGCAGCAAGATGAAAAATGTACTGGTTGCAGGTTTGATCGCGGTGGCGGCCCTGGTGGGCTGCAAGAGCCAAACGGGGGTCGTGGTTGGGAACGAAAAGTTCAAGGTCAGCGTCCCGGCCTTGAGCACGGACGTCAAGCAGGGCGAGACCCAGGTCGTTCGCGTGTCGGTGGAACGCGAGGATGGATTCAAGCAGTCGGTCAAGCTGGAAATGAAGGCCCCCACGGGACTGTCGGTTGACCCCGACAACACCACGGTGAACGCCGGCGACAAGGGCGACTTGCAGTTGAAAATCACGGCCGCCAAGGACGCGCCCCTGGGCGATCAGAAGATCATGGTCAAGGGTACGCCCGAAAATGGCGACCCCGTCGAGTTAGACTTCAAGGTTACCGTCAGCGCCAAGTAACCATATGCGCCGTTGCCTCGATAGGCAAAGGTGATTCCAAAACAAGGTTCGTTTTTTGAAAGGAAAAAGAGCATGAAAACCATAATCGCAATTGCAGCCGTAGCGTCGTTGTCTTTGATCGCCGTACTGGGCTGTGCCAGTCCCCGAGGCGGGGGCGTGACCGCGAATGAAGGATTCACGATCGGCACCCCGACCTTTGACACGAAGATCAAGCAGGGTGAATCCGAAAGCGTGACCGTCACGCTGAACCGGGGCGAGTACTTCAAACGGGACGTGACGTTGGAAATCAAGGCGTCCAAGGGCATCAGCGTCGAACCGACCCAGGCCCTGGTCAAAGCGAGCGAGAGACCTGACGTGCGTCTTCAGATCACGGTGCCCAAGGATGCCGCCATCGGCGAGTACAAGATTTTTGTGAAGGGCACCCCGCAAACCGGAGAGGCGACTTCGACGGAGTTTATCGTGAAGGTCGTCGCTCCATAGTCCAAGAGCCTGTTGCGGAAAAGTCCGCGGCCAGGCGAGGAGCTTGAGATGAGATATCTGAAGTTAATTACGATCATGTTGGCGTCGTTGGTCCTGACCGCGTTCATGGGCCTGGCGGGTTGCGGCGAAGACCACGGCCGCATCCACGGTGAGCGGGACCGCACCGCCCCGGCGCCACGCTACGATAACGACCGGCACGAAGAGCGGCATGATGCCGACCGGCATGAGGATCGTGGCGGAGATTCCGGCCACGATCAAGACGAGCACGGCGGCCGGTAGCCGCCATTCCGCCGGACAAGTGGCTGTTTCGGCACAGCCGGATGAACCAGTTAGACATGCCCGCCGCCGAATCGCACCGCGTGCGATGAACGGTGCAGCATTTTAGAAAGGTACATTATTATGCTTTGGACATTGGCAGTCATACTCATTGTGTTGTGGTTGTTGGGATTGATCACGAACTACGCGTTGGGTGGGTTTATTCACATTCTGCTGGTGGTGGCGTTGATCGTCGTGCTGGTTCGCGTGATCCAGGGGCGGCGGCTGCACCTGTAGCACCGCCTCGGACGCACGGAAGCACGCATTGCACGGAAGAATACCGCACTGAGGAGAAGGTCTTATGATGAACTATCGCGCCGCGTTGGCTTTAATCGGAATATCCATGTTCGTAGTTTCCTGGCAGTGGCCCAATCAGGCCGCGGCGGAAGTGAATGTCGATGTGGGAGGCGTTCACGTCCACGTCGGGGGCCATGAGCCGCCGCCTCTGGAAGAGGTAGAGGTGCTGACGCGCGGCCCGGTTCAGGAGGCCTTCGCCCAGCCGGTCCTGTTGGACGAGGGCGCGGCGTTCACGATCACCCATAGCCCGCCCGCGCCGCTCGACGAGGTCATTCCGGACCAAAAGCCCGAGGGCAACCATGTCCTCTGGATTCCCGGCTACTGGAGTTGGGACACGGATCGCAACGACTTCATCTGGGTTTCCGGCTGCTGGCGAGCCGTTCCGCCCAACCATAGTTGGGTTCCGGGCTACTGGGCCAAGGTCCGGGGCGGCTACCAATGGATCGCGGGATTCTGGACTACCGCCGACACCGAGGAAATCGAATACCTCCCGGCGCCGCCCGCCACCTTGGAAGAAGGCCCGCCAGGCGCGGGTTCCCCCGACAACATCTGGATACCGGGCTGCTGGGTGCGGCACGAAGGCCGCTACGCATGGCGGCCGGGATTCTGGGAAGCGGCGCGCGCCGACTGGGTCTGGGTGCCGTCGCAGTATGCCTGTACGCCGCGCGGGTGCATCTACGTCGATGGCTACTGGGATTACCCGCTGAGCCGGCGCGGCATGGCGTTCTTGCCGATCTACTGTCCCGCGAGCCTGTATGGCCAGGCGGGCTTCGAGTACTCGCCCGACGTGGTTCTCGATCTGGACGGCCTGACTCTGAACCTGTTCATCTCGCCCGAGCATCGCCATTACTACTTCGGCGATTACTACGGGGACGCGGGCTTCCATCCGTGGTATGAGGCGCATGACCATCACGACTGGTACGACCCGATCTTTGTCCACGCGCAATGGAAGCATCATGACGACGCCAAGTGGTTCCAGGGCCGCCAAGCGGATTACGAGCACCGGCTCAATGACAAATCGCTCCGCCCCGCCCGGACCTACGCAGCCATGCAGGCCCAGGTGGCCCGCATGCCCGAGAAGGATCGCAGAGAGATGATAGTTGCCCGGCCGATGAAGGAAGTCGTTTCGGATAAGGCTACGCCGTACAAGTTCGAGACGCTCGATGCCAAGACTCGCGAGGCAACGGTCGCCCAGGCCAAGCAGGTGCATGCCTACAAGGACACCAGAGCGCAGTGGGAATCGCCGGCGGCCGCGCCAAAGCCTGGCCCCGCGCCTAAGGAAGTCACGGTGCCCAAGGAAGTCGTCACGCCTAAAGAACCGGCGAACACTCTCAAGGAATTGCCCAAGGAGCCCGCCAAGGAAGTCGCCCCGCCTGACAAGGTCCAGGGGCCCGACCATGGCGCCGTTGCCAAAGAGCAGCCTGCCGTGCCGGATGCCGGGTCTCAGAAAGTGAAAATCCCCAAGCCGCCCGTCACGGTCCGCGAACCGGTGACCGACAAGGCGCTGACTCCGCCGCCCAGGCCCGAGCAGCCCAAGCCCGACCTGACCGCACAACCCAAGGCGCCAAAAGCGGATGCACCGGATCGTTCAAAGGATAAAGGCGCCTCGGATAAACCTTAGCCGGCGAAACAGCAATGCATGTTTTGCCCGCGCCCCACGCAGCCCATTAAGGCGGCCATGAAGCCGCTTCTAACCTGCCACGGATGGCACGTGCGAGGAAGCAATGCCGGATGTCGCTGTCCGGCGTTAGCCGTTAGCGTGTGTTTAGCAGCGACGAAAGCAGAATGACTGATGAATCAATGCATTTTTATAACCGGGGCACGAGGCTTTCTGGGCCGCAACCTTTTAGAGGCGGCGGCGAGGAAGCTCCCGCGGGCCGCCTTTGTCTTGCTGGCCAGATCTGAGAAGGCCGCGGAGGATCTCGGGGGCAGGTTCGGATGGCTTGGCGCGAACAGACTCCGCATCGTTCAAGGCGATATCGTCCAGCCGGGTCTGGGCCTTGCGCCCAGGGACTCGGCGGCGCTTGCCTCTGTGAACGAAGTGTGGCACCTGGCGGCATCAACCAGTTTCGACGACCGGGAGAAAGAGGCCATCTACCAGGGCAACGTCGTCGGCACGCACAACGTGCTGGCGGCTGCTTGCGGCATGAAGAAGCTTGAGCGGTTCGTGTACGTCAGCACCGCATACGTGGCCGGCACCAATCCGGGGCCGATCGCCGAAGACGAGATGCCGGCGCGGCACGGCTTCAGGAACAGCTACGAGGCCACGAAATGGGAAGCCGAGCAGTCGGTTCGGCAATCCAAGCTCCCGTTCGTGATCTTCCGCCCCAGCATCATCATGGGAGACTCGCAGACCTTCGATCCCCAGGGCGAGCGGCGCATGATCTATGGATACCTGTTAGGTATCTTCTATTCCGTGCTCCGTGAGTGCTCCAGGCGAAGGATCGACTTTGTTCGCAATTGGCGCAGCGGAAACGACCTCGACCTGGACCTGCGGCTGGTGGGAAGCACAGGAGCTACCAAGAACGTCGTCTGCGTGGACGACGTGACCACGAGCATGCTGCACATCCTTGAGACGACCAGCACCGGGAAGGCATACCACCTTACAAGTCCCCGGCCTCTGGACGGAATGAACTTGTGGCGGTCGATCGCGAAGGCCTTGAGGATCGACGGCATCCGCTATGTGGGTGAGACTATCGAGAAGCCGACGGCGCTGGAACGCAACGTAATGAGCTACACGGCGCCGTTCCTGCCATACACAATCAATCTCGATCCCGTCTGGCTGCTGACCAACACGGACAAGGCCCTCGGTCGGCAATACGCGCGCAGGCCCATAAGCGAGGCGATCCTGACGGGCCTGCTGGCGCGCTTCATGTCCGACGAGGTGGCTGCCCGCCAGGCGGGGGCGACGGGAGTTACTACCTGCGCCGATACGACGGTCATGCTGGCCACCTGAGCGGCGACCAGGTTGGCACACAGGAAAAAGGCTCCGCGGGCACCGGCAACGACGAAGGGTCGTCAACCGTGAAGCTGCTGCAAACGATCCTTTGGGCAGGAGAGCAGGCATGAGGCGATTCCTTTTTTGTCTGGCGCTGTTGCCGCTGTTCCTGGCGGCGGGATGTGAGTCAACTCGGTCCCTCAACGCCGCCTACACGACACAGGCCATGAAGGAACAGGGGATAGTCTACATCCTGCCCGGCATCCAGGGCGTGGACGGCCACTACAAGACCATAAGGCAGGGCCTGCGAAGTGCGGGCGTGAACTGTGCGATCATGATCTACCCGTGGGGATCCCATATTCCGGGCGTCAGCCTGGCGATCAACTCAGTGGGCTCCGCGGGCCACGACTGGGGCAAGCATCTTGCCGAAGAAATCCGCAAGTACCGGCGAGCATATCCCGGCCGGACCGTGCACATCATTGGCCAGAGCGGCGGCGCCGGCGTAGCGGTCTTCACCCTCGAAGCCTTGGCCCGGTC
>CAZYDC010000098.1:0-12315 GCA_964646065.1 uncultured Planctomycetaceae bacterium
CCATAATTACCCGTTGTGAACAGTTTGGAGTTCACATTTCTGTTCGCAAGATTCCTGGAACAGCAGTTAAAGGTCTATGGTCAAAAGAAATAAGAAATAATTATTTTGTTCGAACCCCCCTGATTTAATGTACACTTTGGAGTTCACATTTTTGTACATTGCAGTCAGGATTTGCCTTGAAATAAGGGGTTTGGTGAAATAATCACTACTTGTTCCGTTGATACAATCGAGGTTAAAACCTTTGTGTGAAGTGCCTTAAATGCCTGACTTGAAAAAGGGGACGTTCTACTTTTCCCTTCTTCACCAGCAACCATCCGTCATTGGACGGAAGAAGGTAAACGACCTGCGATTCTCATCGACGGAGGGGAAAAGTTGAATGTCCCCTTTTTTCGGTGGGGCGCTCGCTGAGGCCCCAAGCCAAAAGGGGACAGGCACCGACAGCAAATCCGCCGCGGCGGACAGTCGAAGGCGAGTCCCCCATTGGGATCTACCGCACCATCCGCTCCTTTGAGCGTAGAATTATTTGGAGGAAGTGCAGGATGGAGGTTTTGCGATGCGGGTGAGCATTGATCGAAGCCGATGCCGGAAATGCGGGCTCTGCGCCGCCATCTGCCCGGAAATATTCGACATCGATCCAGGCCGCTGCGCCAGAGTCAAGCACCTGGAAGTGCCGCCGGTGGGGGATCTCCAGCAATATTGCGTCTATGCCGCCCAGGCCTGTCCGAAGTGCGTGATTGAAATCACTCCGCCGCCCCCCGTCCGGCCGGAGCAAGACCCTCTGGAAGAACTGACGTCGGAGCATCTGGTCCCGGCGCACTGCGGGCCGCCGTCAAAACATTAAAGGGTGCCACGGGTTCCATGCCCAAGTCTGCGCGGGCATGAGAACATAGTCATTCGTGTCCGCGGAAGGGAGATCCTGAACCACGAAAATGCTGTGTCAGTCGCTGAGGGCGCCGAGAACGCTGAGGACGGCAAAGGAATATAGATGAAACGGATAAGCTCTTCATCCCGCTAATTATCTTGTCTTTGCTTTTCTCAGTTTCTCTGCGACCTCAGCGACTAACCTGTCTGCATTTTCACAGCAAAAGACATGCCCGCGCAGACTTGGGCATGGCACGCGGAAGGAGCCACCCTTTTTAGGGTCGCACTTGGGCGATTCGCACTTCCGAGCCGATGGCGGCTGCGAAGTGGTCGCGGGCAAGTCCCAGGTTGACGGCGACCTCGACCAGGCCCATCGAATTGATGACGGCCAGCGGTTGGCCGGGCGGGACGAACGAATAGGTGCCCTGGAGCGTTCCGGCGTCGCGGCCGGCGCAGGTCAGTCGCAGGTTGTCCATGTGCGGCCATTGGTGGCTGACCGTCGCGGCGGGGATGTTGCTGATGAGGTTTCCGAAGCGGTCGATGTAGATCACCTGTCCGACGATGTCGTCGCCGACCATGGCGGGCTCGGTCAGGTCCAGGAGCTTGTAGGTCTGCGGCTGCGGGCCCAGGCGGTGCAGGTCCAGACCGTTGAGGATTCGCCCTGCCAGCGGCGCGAAGACGTCGCGGCCGTGGAACGTCATCGGCGCCCCCGGCGGCGGAAGGAAATCCACGTTGCGAACGGAGACCAGTTCCTCCAACGTTCGATCCTCCCCGACGAACGAGAGCAGTCCGTTGTCGGGCGCCAGGAAGTAATGCCCGTCGATCTTGGCGGCCAGGATTTTTCTTTCGCCGCCGACCTCGGGATCGACCACGGCAACGTGAACGGTTCCCTTGGGGAAACACCATGCCGCCTGGGCCAGGATGAACGCGGCCTCCAGCACGGCCTGTGGGGCGACCTCGTGGGTGATGTCCACCACCTGGGCCTGCGGGCAGATCGTAAGCAGCGTGCCTTTCATCTGGGCCACGTAGGGGTCGCGGGTTCCGAAATCGGTCAGCAACGTCACCAGTGGATTTCGTGCGGTTGCCATAATAGCTCCTGAGTAGACAGGGCATTATAGGGGGGAAGCAACAAAGACGTAACCGGTAATCGGTAATTGAGTAATCGGTAAGAGGCACGACCCGTTTGTTTGCTTTCTCCCCGATTACGGATTACCGATTACTGATTACACTTTTTCTGTCTTTTTATTGACACTTTGCCGAAGAATGTTAACATCTGATATAGTTATAGAGATCGAATCTGGGAAAAAAGCCGGTTATGGAAAGCCGGCGTAGACCCCAGGGAAGGCAAAAACTATGCGACTGGTCACAACTCTTGTCTTGGTAAGCGCTGTATCGGTAATGTTCTTCGCGGGTTGCCAACCAACTGCGCCCAAGCCCGCGACCGGGCCGATGAATCCGCCGGTCATTCAGGGTCCGCCGACATCCGGCGATATGACCAGCGAGGTTCCTCCGGGCACGGGAACCAGCACCACCGTGTTGCCGCCAGCCCCCAGCGACAACGGCGGCCCGGGCCCGATTGACACCAGCGGCGCCCGCACTTACACCGTCAAGGCGCACGACGGCCTGATGGGCATTGCCCGCAGCCAACTGGGCAACGAGCATCGTTGGAAGGAAATCCTGGCGATCAATCCTGAGATCAAGGATCCCAACCAGCTCAAAGTCGGGCAGGTCATCAAGCTGCCGGCGAAATAACCTTCTCAAAACGTAGCATGGGCATCTTGCCCATGAGTCTCACGGGCGTCCCGCCCGTGGTTGTTGTTGCTTTTGCTTCTTCTTTGGAGCATGAGCAGAAATAACAGCAAAGACACGGGCCAGATGCCCGTGAAACTCATGGCCAAGATGGCCATGCTACTCACGGGCGAGACGCCCGTGCTACGGCGCGGGGAGCGTAGTGTCAACGTGGCCGAGCTTGGACTGGATACGCCCGTACAATATGTGCCATACGTCGGCCCGGCCCGCGCGCGGCAGTTGGAAACGCTGGGCGTACAAACCCTCGAAGACCTGCTGATGTACTTCCCGAGGCGGTTCGACCTGCGCAAGCAGTGTCAGCCGATGGAGTCACTCAAAGGCAACGAGGAGGCCGCCACCGTCGCGGGGGAAGTGCAGGACGTTTCGGAAAAAAAGTCCGGCCGCCTGCCTTCGTTCCAATGCACCATCGCCGACGGCAGCGGCTTTGTGCTGGTAAAGTGGTTTCATGGCGGGTACCTGCGCGACAAGATCAAGCCGGGAATGCAACTGGCGATCAGCGGAAAGGTCGGGCTGTGGAAAGAATACCTGGAATTCATCAATCCAAAGTTCCAGGTGATCTACGATCCCGCGTCCACGGACCTGAGCGAAGACCAACTGATGCCGGTGTACCCCGCCGGCGGGGGGCTTTCCAGCGGCACGATCGGGTACATTATCCAGAAGGCCCTGCCCAGCGCACGCGACCTGGTCCGCGAGTGGTTCGACCAGAGCTACCTTGAAAAACGCGGGCTGATGCCTCGCCCCAACGCGGTGGCCGCGATGCATCGCCCGGAGGACAAGGACCAGTGGGGCTCGGCCCGGCGGAGGCTCGCGTACGACGAGTGCCTGCTGATGCAACTGGGCATCGCGCTGACCCGCATGCGCGAGGTCGGCAGGCCGGCGCACCCGTTGCCGATCACGCCGGAAATCGACAAGCGAATCCGCGCGCGGTTTCCGTTCGCGCTGACGGCCTCGCAGGACAAGGTGGTGGCCGAGATCGTCGGCGACCTCGGCCGCGAGCGGCCGATGAACCGCTTGCTCCAGGGCGACGTGGGTTCGGGCAAGACCGTCGTCGCGCTGTACGCGGCGCTGCTGGCGGTGGCGAATCGCAGGCAGGCCGCCATCATGGCGCCGACGGAAATCCTGGCCATGCAGCACTACCGCAAGATCGAGCAATACCTCGCCGGCTCGAAGGTGCGCCTGGCCTACCTGGTCGGCGGGCAGAACGCCGCCGACCGAAAAAGCATTCTGGACCGCCTCGCCGCCGGCCAGATCGACATCGTGGTCGGCACGCACGCGCTGATTTCGCAGGGCGTGCGGTTCTCGCAATTGGCCCTGGTGGTGGTGGACGAGCAGCACAAATTCGGCGTCGAGCAGCGGACGAGCATTCGCGGCAAGGGCTTCGCGCCGCACTACCTGGTGATGACCGCGACGCCGATCCCGCGAACGCTGGCCTTGACCGTGTTCGGCGACCTGGACAGTTCGGTGATCGACGCACTGCCGCCAGGCCGCGGCGCGACGGCGACCAAGGTCGTCACGCAGGACCGGATGCTGGACGTGCTGAAATTCACGCGGGCCAAGCTCGCGGCCGGTCAGCAGGCGTACTTTATTTACCCGCTGGTGAACCCTTCGCCGGAGGCGGAGCTGACCGCGGCCGAGGACGCGTATCGCCACCTGTCGGCAGGGCCGCTGGGCGAATTCGGCGTCGGGCTGATTCACGGGCAGATGCCGGCCGCCAGGAAGGAAACGGTGATGCGCGAATTCCACTCCGGCAAGGTCAAGGTGCTGGTGGCCTCGGTGGTGGTCGAGGTCGGCCTGGACGTGCCCGCCGCCAACGTGATGGTGGTCATGCACGCCGAGCGTTTCGGCCTGGCGCAACTCCACCAGCTTCGCGGGCGCATCGGCCGATCCGCCCAGGACGCCATGTGTTTCCTGGTCGCCTCGCCGAAAAACCCCACCGCCGCCAGGCGGCTCGAAGTGCTGGCCAAGACCTCCGACGGTTTCAAGATCGCCGAGGAGGACCTTCGCCTTCGCGGTCCCGGCGACATTTTCGGCACGCGCCAGCACGGAATGCCGGAACTCAAGGTCGCCGACCTGATCGAGGATTTCGAGCTGCTGCGGCTCGCTCGGCGCGACGCCTTCGAGATGGTCGCCCACGACCCCTGGCTGGACAAACCCGAGCACCAAACCCTCCGCGCAGGGATGATCAAAATGTACGGCGGAAAGCTAGGCCTGCTGGCGGGGGCGTGAGGTAGGGCGTGCAACATTGGCCCGAAGGGCAGTTGATGCCTACTGATGTCTCCTAATTGCCCTTAAATAGATTTGCAGTCTTGTTGGGCCAATCGAATCGCCTCTGCTAATACCTCGGTCATCGGGCCCTGGTGAAGGGCGAAGCCTGCATGCATGGCAAACTCCTCCATAATATCAACGTGGTCTGAACTCGGCACGCGTTTTGAACTCTTGGCCATCTCGTTACGCATTGCCGCAAACAATTTGACTTGAAGAAATACATCCGTATCGTTTTGGGTTAGTTCTGCACGCAAAGAATGTGCAATTCGATTACGAATAATATTTAGTCGGCGAATCCCTGGAAGAAGATATTCGATTTCCGGTCTGCCCGCAGCCAAAAGCGTGATCTTCTGCCCGAACGATATTCGTGCCTCTTCGAGCGAACCGAGGTTTGGATTCTTTGATTGGAGATATTCACTTAAGAAGTGCTCGACGAAAAGGTGTGCCCGGAGTATTCGACCGATTGTAGCAATATCCTGTTCCCAACGACTTGTTACTGATTGGTGGTCAGAGGTGAGAGTTTGAAATGCCTTCTCGCGGCCCCCAAGCAATTCGATTACGTGACGGGCTACGGACTCAGGGATCGTGTCCAGTTGGGAGGCCACGTTGTCTTTATTGGCAGGAGCTTTTTGTGTGGTCATTGCGTCCTTCTTTCCCACTTAACGGATATGTTACCCATTTCATTACCTATTTCAATCGGTATTACCTATTTGATCGTCTTGCGACACAGGAACCTCTGTCCAGCGGGGGGGGGGCCCCCGGACACCCCCAAGCGGACTTGGGGGTGCCACAAAGACCGCTCCCTTCCGGTCGCGGCTCGCTTTTCCCGCATCCCGAAAACCGAATCCCGACACCCGGCCTTGTAAAAACGCACAAAATCCGTATGATGCATCAGATGGACCAGACGTTTATACGCAACTTCAGTATTATTGCTCACATTGACCACGGCAAGAGCACGTTGGCGGACCGCATGCTGCTGACCAGCGGGGCGATCACGCAGCGTGAGTTTCACGCGCAGATGCTCGATGACATGGATTTGGAGCGCGAGCGGGGGATCACGATCAAGGCCTCCGCGGTGACGATTCGATACCAGTACAAAGGCCCGGGCCCGGACTCGCTGTTCGCACCCGGCCGGTCGCACGCGAACGTTCCGCCGCCGCCGGCGGGCGATTACATGCTCAACCTCATCGACACGCCGGGGCATGTGGACTTTCACTACGAGGTCAGCCGGGCGCTCAAGGCGTGCGACGGCGCGCTCTTGGTGGTGGACGCGGCGCAGGGCGTCGAGGCGCAGACGGTCGCCAACGCCCACCTGGCCACGAAGAACGACCTGAAGCTCGTGCCGGTAATCAACAAGATCGACCTTCCGGCCGCGCGGCCGGAAGACGCGGCCATGCAGGTCGAGACGCTCATTCACACGCCCGCCGAGGATTGCGTGTTCACCTCGGCCAAGACCGGCGAGGGCATCGACAGCATGATGGACGCGATCATCGAGCAGTTGCCGCGGCCCAGCGGCAACCCCGAAGGCGAGACGAAGGCCCTGGTGTTCGATAGCAAGTACGACGACTATCGCGGCGTGGTGGTGTGGATCCGCGTGTTCGACGGCGGGCTGAAGGTCGGCGACAAGATTCGCATGATGGGCACCGGCGAAACGTTCGAGATCACCGAGATGGGCCGGCACACGCCGCGCCCGGACCTGGTGAAGTCGCTCTGTGCCGGCGAGGTGGGGTACTTCTCGGCCAGCATCCGCTCGGTGGCGTCGGTGCATGTGGGCGACACGGTGACGCTGGCCAACCGCCCCGCGCCGCAGGCGTTGCCGGGCTATCGCCCGCCGCAGCAGATGGTGTATTGCGACTTCTATTGCGGCCCGAACACGCAGTTTCCGCAGATGCGCGACGGGCTGGGCAAGCTCCAGCTCAACGACGCGGCGCTGACGTTCCAGCCGATCAATTCCGAGGCGCTGGGCTTTGGTTTTCGCTGCGGATTCCTGGGCATGCTGCACATGGAGATCGTGCAGGAGCGGCTGGAGCGCGAACACAACCTGGAGGTCGTGCAGACCGCCCCGACGGTGCCGTACCAGGTGTTGACGACCTCGGGCGAGGTGAAGGAAGTGGACTCCGCCGGCGAGCTGCCCGAGCCAAACTACATCGAGGAAATCCGCGAGCCGTTCGTGAACGTGGACCTGATCGTGCCCGAGGAGGCCATCGGCCCGATCATGAAGCTTTCCGAGGATCGCCGGGCGATTTACAAGCACACGGAATACCTTTCCAAAGACCGCGTGATTCTGACCTACGAGTTCCCGCTGGCCGAGATCATTTACGATTTCTACGACAAGCTCAAGAGCGCCACGCGCGGCTACGGCACGATGGATTACGAGATGATCGGCTTTCGCGCCAACGACCTGGTGAAGATCGACATCCTGGTCAACAGCAACAAGGTGGACGCGCTGTCGTTCATCGTTCACCACTCCAAGGCCGAGGTCCGCGGCCGGGCGGTCATCCAGAAGCTGCGGAAGGAAATTCCCCGCCACCTGTTCGAGGTCCCGCTCCAGGCGGCCATCGGCAGCCGCGTGATTGCCCGCGAGACGATCAAGTCGGTGGGCAAGAACGTGACGGCGAAATGCTACGGCGGCGACGTGTCGCGAAAGCGAAAGCTCCTCGAAAAGCAAAAGGAAGGCAAGAAGCGGATGAAGATGGTCGGCAACGTCGAAATCCCACAGAAGGCTTTCCTGGCGGTCCTGGAGGCCGGCGAAGAGTAACCGAAGAGCGAAGGCAATTGTTTAGCCGCGAGCCGCAGGCGAGCGCGGCGTAGCTTCTGAGCGAAGCCGGGAAGGCGAGCGCGGCGGAAGACCAATCCAATTATTTCTTGCCCAAACCCAATCCAATAGGTAAAACCCTCTGCTCATAACCAAAGGACAAAAGGATAGACTATGACAACACCGACCGTAACCATCCCGGATGGGCCGTTTGAACCGACGTGGGAATCGCTGGAAAAGTACCAGGTTCCGCAGTGGTATCAGGACGCCAAGTTCGGCATCTTCATTCATTGGGGCGTCTACTCGGTGCCGGCGTTTCGTAGCGAGTGGTACCCGCGGCAGATGTACCAGGAAGGCAGCGACGAGTTCAAGCATCACCTGGCGACCTACGGCCCGCACGCGAAGTTCGGGTACAAGGACTTCATTCCCAAGCTGACGGCGGCGAAGTTCGACGCCGGTCAGTGGGCCGACCTGTTCTATCGCGCGGGCGCGAAATTCGTCGTGCCGGTCGCGGAGCATCACGACGGGTTCCAGATGTACGATTCGAAACTTTCGCCATGGAACGCCGCGAAGATGGGCCCCAAGCGCGACATCGTCGGCCTACTGGCCAAGGCCGTGCGGGAAAAGGGCATGATCGTGGGCGTCTCCAGCCACCGGGCCGAGCACTGGTGGTTCTTCGATGGCGGCATGAAGTTCGACTCGGACGTGAAGGACCCCGCCTTCGCCGGACTGTACGGCCCCGCGCAGCCGGGCAACTCCACGCCGAGCCCGGAATTCCTGGAAGACTGGCTCGCCCGCACGTGCGAACTGGTGGACAAGTATCGCCCGCTGATCGTCTGGTTCGACTGGTGGATCGAGCAGCCGTGCTTCAAGAGCTACCTGCGCCGGTTCGCGGCGTACTATTACAACCGCGCTGCCGAGTGGGGCCTGGGCGTGGCGATCAACTACAAGAACGATGCCTACACGCCGCGCTCGGCGGTGCTGGACCTGGAACGCGGGCAACTGGCGGACATTCACAACCTGTTCTGGCAGAACGACACGGCCGTGGGCAAGAATTCCTGGGGCTACATCGCTGACATGCAGTACAAGACGCCGACGGCGGTGATCGGCGATTTGGTGGACGTGGTTTCCAAGAACGGCGCGTTGTTGTTGAACATCGGCCCGCGCCCGGACGGCTCGATTCCCAAGCAGGACCAGGACATTCTGCTGGCGATCGGCAAGTGGCTGGGCACCAACGGCGAGGCGATCTACAACACGCGTCCGTGGAAGGTGTACGGCGAAGGCCCCACGCGCGTCGAGGGCGGCATGTTTACCGACATGAAGCGAACCGACTTCACGCCGGCGGACATTCGCTTCACGTCGCGCGGCCGCAGCACGCTCTACGCGATCTGCCTGGGCAAGCCCAAGGGCGAGATCGTGGTCAACACGCTCGGGACCAACCTGCGGCTGCACACAGGCGAAATCGATCAGGTGACGATGCTCGGATGCCGCCAGCCGCTGAAGTGGACTCGCGACGCGTCGGGCCTGCGCGTGAAACTGCCGGCGAAGCTGCCGTGCGATCACGCATGGACGCTCAAGATCGTGACGAAGTAGACGGAAATCACCAAGAGCACCAAGGCCACCAAGAGCACGAAGAACGGACACTGAATTCATAGTAAGAATCTCGGTCTGT
The DNA here is from genome assembly GCA_964646065.1 of uncultured Planctomycetaceae bacterium. Taxonomy (GTDB): domain Bacteria; phylum Planctomycetota; class Phycisphaerae; order SM23-33; family SM23-33; genus CAZYDC01. Next base: position 9,363 of record CAZYDC010000098.1, read on the forward strand.
TCTTGGTGCTCTTGGTGTTCTTAGTGCTCTTGGTGATGGTTGTTTCGCAGTACCTCAGCTAACTGTTGGAACAGATCCTCCGGCGGGTTGAAGCCGGCCAGGTCCACGGGGCGGCGCCATACCGCCGAGGCGTAAAGGGCCAGCACGACTTCCCACTCGTGGAGCGATTGCTTGAGGTTCGTTCCGGCCGGATTGGCGTCGTCTTCGATCCAGTCGAACATGGCCTCGTGGAAACCGGCCTGGCTCAGGATGTTTCGGGCCATCCAGGTGTCGAAGTCGCCGAAGGTGCCGCTTTCGGTTTTGTCGGGGCCGACGATTTCCCAGCGGCCGAATTCCTGCCACTCCACGCGGCCTCGCTCGGCGTAGGCGGCGATTCGCACGTGCTGCCAGGAGACGGCAGGGTCGCCGCATCGCGGCGCGGTGGGCCCGCAGACCCACAATGCCCGCACGCCGTCGGCGAAGGTCAGGTAGCCCTCGGTATGGTCCGGGGCCGGGTGAATGGACGCCATTTCCGAGTCGCCGCCGGCGGCGCCGAAAACGCGAGTCACCGGCACGTCGCCGTTGAGGCTCATGCCGTAGTTGAGTATGTGCGTGCCCTGACCGGCGATGTTGAACCCTGCCGACAGGTCGAGGAATTTCACCTTTCCGAGCTTGCCGCTCTGGAGCGCGTGGCGGAGGCGAACCACGTCCTGCTGCCAGCGCAATTGGTGGCAGACGGCGAAGCGGGTTTTCGAGCGGGCCTGGAGGTCGCAAAGCTGCTTCCACTCCAGCACGTTGGTGGCCAGCGGTTTTTCGACGGTGACGGCGGGGACGCCGCAGTCGTGGGCGAGCGTCAGTTCCCCCACGCGATTGCGCGGGGCCGTTACGATGTGCAGCAGGTCGGGCTTTTCCTTCTGGAGCATGGTCGCGGCGTCGGTGTAGGCGCGGGCGCCGTATTTTTCGGCGACAGGCCCGACTTTCTCCGCGTGCCGGTCGCACACGGCGACCACCTTCGCCCGGTCGATGTGACGATAGGCATCCAAGTGCGCGCCGCTTCGCCCGCCACAGCCCAGAACAGCCACTTTGTATGTACTCATGCTCGCTCCTTAACAACTATCACAAAGAGCACCAAGGCCACCAAGAGCACCAAGAAGACAACAGCCAAAACGAGATATAAGAAGATTAAGGAAATGGGGCTCTGTTGTCAGCATTTTCTTTCCGATCTTTTTTATTCTCTATCTATTGTTCTTTGTGCTCTTGGTGGCCTTGGTGATTGAAAATCCCTGACAGTTGGACGCGGGGTCGGGTACAATCATGGCCCCGAAGATGGAGAATGGTTTATATGCGAAGGAATATCGTTCATCCCAGCGTGCGGCGGTTGGCCTACCCGATCCGGGAGATCGTGCTGACCGCGCACAAGATGCGCGACCTGGGCGTTCACATCACCTGGGAGAATATCGGCGACCCGATCCACAAGGGCGAGAGGGTCGAGCCGTGGATCAAGGAGATCATGCTCCAGACGGCGGCCGAGGACCGCTCGTGGGCGTACTGCGACACGTCCGGGGTGCTTGCGACGCGCGAGTTTTTGGCTGAGCGCCACAATGCCTTGGGCGGGGTTAAGATCACGCCGCACGACATTTTGTTTTTCAACGGCCTGGGCGACTCGATGGGCAAGCTCTACAGCCTGCTGCCGCGCGAGACTCGCGTGATCGGCCCCACACCGTGTTACGCCGCGCACTGCTCCGCCGAGGCCGCCCACTGCGACGACCGTCATCCGACGTTCGAGCTGGACCCGCACAATGGCTGGACGCCCGACCTGGACGATCTGCGCCAGAAGGTGAAGTACAACGATTCCATCGCGGGCATTTTGCTGATTAACCCCGACAACCCCACCAGCGCCGTTCACGGTCCGGAGGTGATCGAGGGCATCGTGAAGATCGCGCGCGAGTTCGACCTGTTCCTGATCTTCGACGAGATATACACGAACATCGTTTACGGCGGCGTAAAGACCAAACGCCTCGCCGAGGTCATCGGGCCCGACGTGTGCGGACTTTCGATGCGGGGCATTTCCAAGGAATATCCCTGGCCGGGCTCGCGCTGTGGTTGGATCGAGATTCTCAATCGCGGGCGGGACAAAATGTTCGACGCGTACGTTGGGGCGCTCCTGGCGGCCAAGCGGTTGGAGGTGTGCTCGACGACCCTGCCGCAGATGACCATTCCTCGCGTGATGGGCGACTCGCGGTATCCGGCACACCTGGAGCGCCGCGCGGCCATGTTCGAGGCGCGCGCCAAGGAGGCCTGCGCCGCGCTGTCGGGGATTCCCGGCGTGACGGTCAACTGCCCCGGCGGGGCGTTCTACCTGACGGTGATGTTCGAGAAGGGCGTGCTGACCAACCGCCAGAGCCTGCGGGTCGAAAACGCGCCCGCGCGCGCATTGGCCGAGGAATTGGTCAAAGGCGCCGCCAACGACAGTCGCTTCGTGTACTACCTGCTGGCGGCTACCGGCATCTGCGTGGTTCCGCTGAGCGGCTTCTGCTGCGCGCACGACGGATTCCGCATCACGCTGCTGGAATGCGACGACGCCAAACGCGCCTGGACGCTCAAAACGCTGGCCGATGCGATGCGGGAATACCTGGCGGCGTAGCCCAATCGGGAATCACGGATTCCGGCAGTGGGCGTCCAGATAAGAATTGACCTTGCTCCGCATTTCCTGGGCGCGATGCGTGCGCTCCACCAACAGCTTCGCCGCCAGGAGCATCGCTTGCCAAACGATCAGCGCCAGGGCGGCGGAAGATGTGTCGAGCACCCAGTCCGAGACGCAGCCGTGACGGTGAAAATACGGCTGCGTGCCTTCGTCGAAGGCGGCGTAGGCCGCGAAAATCAGCAGCGTCCAGAGGTTGCGTTTCAGCGCCCCCTTGCCGTAGGCCGCCAGGGCGAGCACCATAAGCGTCGAGAGGCCGAAGAAGCCCAGGAA
>CAZYDC010000099.1:0-8068 GCA_964646065.1 uncultured Planctomycetaceae bacterium
GAACGTGCCGTCGATCCGCACGGCGTAGAAAAGATTCTTGGAGGGGGTATGCAAGCCCAGTTGTCTTTCGAGGTCGGCGAGGCTCACGGCGCTCTGGTGTTGCAGCGTTTGTTGCGGCCGAAAGAACGTCACGCACGCAAACGGGGCTTTCAGCGAATCGGCGGCCTGCCGCACAGGCCCCTGGGCCGGCGCCTGATAGACTCGGCCGTTCAGCACGATCATCTCTCCGTCGAGCGCCTCGAACGTGCCGATGCCCAGGTCGCCGTGCCGCCTCAACTCGCCGCACGTGACCTGCCCGTCGAATGCGCCCTCCTGGAGCGCACGGAGGGTGGAAACCTGGTAAAGGCCGGGCTGGGTCTGCGCCGAGCATCCCGCCAGCAGTAGCATCGTCAGCACGACTAAACGCTTTCCGAAAGGCATCTTCATAAACCTAATCTCCAGGGTTGAGGCTTGGCGGTCTCGCACGGACACCGGTTGCGTTCGGGGCCATTTTGAGCTGCCCCAGCAAAAATGACAATAGCGAGGTTTCGCTGACCGCGAATTGGAATCGCGGTTCGAGAAATGAGGTTCTTCTTATGGATTACCCGCTTTGCTAAACTCTTGCGGGCAATGGAACCGTGGTGAATTCTTCTTCATTGCCGTTTCTTCATCGTGTGCAATTTGTCGGCAAGGATTCCGCATGGCTTACCATCACAAGTATCACCAGTCGTTGGTCTATAAGATCCTCAATGCCCAGAAAGACGCCGGAGTCAGCCTGGATTTCGAGCAGTCGCTGGAGGCGATCCGCAAGGTCGAGCGGCTGACCCGGGCGATCCCGCAGATCGTCTACCTGGCTGGGTGGCAGTATGAGGGGCACGACTCGAAATACCCGGACTTCTTCGAGGTCGGCCATCGTCTCAAAGGCGCCGCGGACGCGACCGCCCGAGACGGTATGCTCCGTTTAGCCGGCGAGGCCCGCAGGCATGGCGCCACCGTCAGCGTTCACATCAACATGTGCGACGCCTACGAGAACGCGCCCTCGTGGGAGTTCTATCGCAAGAACGACCTGCTGATCCGCAACACCGACGGCAGCCTGGCCAAGGGCGGCGTCTGGGGCGGCGAGCAGTCGTACCTGGTGTGCAAGGCCCGCGAGTGGGCGGCCGGGCAGAGCCAGGTCCGCATCGACCGCCTGCTGGAACTGCTGCCGTTTATCGTCGAAAACGGGACGATCCACATCGACGTTTTTCAGCCGCGGCCCAGCCCGTCCCACGGCGTCACCGAGCAGGACGACCTGGCCGCGATGAAGCAAATCCTGCTTTACTGGCAGAAACGCGGCGTGGACGTGACGACGGAGTGGTTCCACTTTGAATTCGAGGGCCTCACGCCGATGGCTTGGCACTTGAACATCGAGGAAGACGCCCGGCTGAAGCTGCCGCCGGAGGTGATCTGTGGCGGCGGGTCGGAATGGAACTTCCGGCGGCGGTACTGGTCGATGGATACGTACGGGGCGCATTGGATCCGCTTCCCGCAGGCCGGATGTTTGCATGAACGGGCCTGGGGCGAGTCGATGACCGTGGACGTGCGGTCGCTGCAATTCGAGGCCGACTTCATTCAACAGTTCTGCCTCAAGACGCTGCCGTGGTATTTCCTGAACCGCCATCGCGCTCGTCGCCTGACGCACACGGCAGATTGTTACCGGGTGGAGTTCGACGGCGACGTGCAAACCGAGGTCACGAACGACGGCCGGCAGTTCACCTTGAGCGAGGGCGGACGGACGTACGCGCAAAACGGCGACCTCTGCGTGCCGGCCCTGTGGCGGCCGATGGAACTGATCGCGTTCAGCCAGGAAGGCGCGGATCGCGCCTGGCCGCTGCCGGCCAACTGGAAAGGAATCTCGCGCGTGGCGGTCCATCCGCTCTGGCCGCAGGAAGGCGCCGTGATCGAGACGACGGTCGCGGACGAGCACGTGAGCCTACGTCTGTCGCCCGGGCAGGCGGTGTATATCGTGCCGAATTGAAGAGGCACTAGGGACTAGGCAATAGGCACTAGGAAGAGGCTCTTCTCCGGCCTAGTGCCTGGTGCCTATTGCCTATTGCCTTCTTCCGCCGTCACCATTCCACCACTCCGGTGATGGCCAGCAGGATAGGCACGGCCTTGCCGGCGCCGATGAACTCGATGCTCTCGATCTCGACGCCGCGGCGTTCGCGCGGCGAACTCCACTCCATGCGATAGACGCTGCCCTGGCGGAATTGCGGGTTCTTCACCGTATCGGCGACCGTCGAGAACGTGCCTTCCTCCAGCGGGAAGCGGGCCACCGGGTCGGCGGTCCAATCGGCCAGGTTGTTTCCCGTGACCGGCAGCGTTACGTCCTTGCCGTCCTTATAGTGGATCACGTAGCGGAAGGCCTCGTTTCCGCCGGTGGGGCACCAGGCGGCCGAGTGAAGGAAGAACAGCGTGTCTAGTTTCTTGCCCACGGGGATCGTCACTTTTTCGGGCAGGTCGCCTTTGGCCCGGTTCTCGCTGCGCAGCACGACGATGCATCCGCTTGCGGGCCCGTTTGGTTTGGGCTCCGGCAGGACGTTGAAGTTCACGCCGCCCAGGTCTCGGTGGCCGGTCTTGAACTCGCGCATGTCGGCGTTGGGGCCTTGGTCGCTCCATCCGCCCTTGCCGTCGTTATCGACCTCGTCGGCCAAGCCGCGATTGGCCACCTTGGAAAGGTCCACGAACACCGTCTGCTTGATCCGCTCCAGCGGCAGGCGCGGATGCAGGATTTCCGGCGCTACCGTGGCCGCCTCGCTGGCCGTGTGGATTTCGATGTCGTCGAAATCCACCTTACCCTTGCAGGGCCCAATGCCGAAGAACAAGGACATGCGCGCGGCGCCCTCGGGCGCGGTGATGGTTTCCGTAACGTCCGTCCAGTCGTAGTCGCCCTTGGTCAGCTCCTCGCGGTGCATCTTGCCCGCATCGTCCTTCCCGGCCAGGAAAGATCGCGTGCGGTTCTGGCCGGTCTCGTTGGTGAATTGCAGCCAGACGGCGGGGGAGCCCTTGTCCGTCGAGACCAGGCCCTTGCCTCGCATCTTCAAGGAAATGGTGACCTTCGCGCCGGAGGCCGCGCCCAGGCAGGGCGACCAGTATCCCACGCCCTGAGGCAGCATTTTGTCGGGCTCCAGGCCTTCGGCCACCAGCCAGAACTTGCCGGTGGCGTAGGCGGTGCGTATGCCCCACTCCTGCATGTGACCCTTGCGGCAGGCGGTCTTATCCTCGATCTTGTCGGGGAAGGTGGGATCGGCATCGACGTACCAGCGGCAGCCGCGGACTTCGCTTTTGTCGTTGTCCACGACGCAGCAACTTGGCAGCCAATACTGGTGGAACGTGAGAGCGCCATATCCGTTCCAGAGCGGGTTGGGGTCATAGTTGCCGTCGGCGACCCGCCAGAAGAACGTCGGAATCGCCTGGGGATCGGCCGAGATCGGCGAGCCGGGCCAAGGGGAGCGGACGTGCGTGTTGGCCAGCATCGGGCGGGCCTCGGCGCTGTGCTTTCCCCACGGAATGCGGAACGTCACGATGCTTCCGCCCATCGCCTGCGCGACCGACTCGACGGTGTCCCTGGCCGGGTCGTAGGGCTGGACCTTTCCGTGAATCTCCCATCCGAACTCCTTGCGGATGTCCTCCAGCGATTTGTATTTCTTCCCTTCGCCGCCGTCGTTGATGAGCACGGTGTCGGGGGTCGCCCAGATGCGGTTGTGATCGACCATGCATCCGCGGAAGCACTCCGGCGAGGCGGTTTGTCCCCATCCGGCCGCGAAGTCGGACAGGTAACCGTATTTGGGATTGATGAAGGCGTTTCCGCGAAGCAGGTTGTAGGTGTCGCGGACCGGGTTGAGATCCTGGTTGTTCCACATGACCCCGCTCTCGAAAAACAGGTTGTCGATGACGTTCCAGCGGGCGCAGACGGAACTGGAGGCGCCGTTGCGGTAAAACACGTTGCCCTGCGCGATGGTGTCGTCCACGCACGCCTCGTTGTAGATTCCTCCGCCGGGGTTGTCCCAGAAGGCGTTGCCCACGATGCGGCTGGACTGGCTGCCGGAGCAGTCGGCATACCATCCGGCGCCGTACGGATTGTCGGAGACGATGTTGTAGAGGAAATTCTGCCCCATCATGTTGCCCTTGAACGTGGTGGGTCCGCTGCCCTCGACGGCCGCGTTGGGAATGTCCACAATGAGAATGTCGTTTTCGGGAGTCTGGCCGCACTCGACGATGATGTTGTCCTCGATGAGATGGGCGATTCCGGAACCGCAGATGCCCCCGCCGCAGTGGTGGAAGCAGCACCGGCGGATCGTGTTCATCCGGGCGGGCATGAAGATGCCGCCCCGATAGCAATGCGTGAAGAAACAGTCCTCAATGGTGCAGTTGCCCCCGAAGATGTACATTCCCATTCCCGCGAAACTGAATTCCATCTTGCGGACGATCCATCCCGATGCCAACGCGTCGATCCGGAAGAAGGTGAGGCACGACGGGCGGCGGCCATACTCGAACGTGCCCAACGTGGCGGGGTCTTTTCCGTTGGCGTTGAACATCAGCGTGTGGTCGCTCTTGCGGTAGGCGGCGTGGATGGCCATGTCATCCTTGACCGGCGCGTCCTGCATGTACGTGACGACGCGCTCCTGGTTGACCAGGACCAGAAAGTCATCGGGCACGTCCTTGAGCAGTTGGACCTTCCAACTCTTGCTGCCGGGCACCGGTTCCCACTTGCCCGCCACCGGCAGCGATTTGGGGCGATACCCGATCCGCACGCGGTCGTTCTTCCAGGCGGTCAGAACGGTCGGCCGGTTGATGTCTCCGGGCTTGTTGATGTCGACCGTCTCTTCGTAGTCGCCGCCCTTGACGTAGATCGTGTCGCCGACCTGGGCCTTGTCCACACCCGCCTGGATCGTTGCCAGCGGCTTGGCCTCGGTGCCGGGATTCTTGTCGGAGGCACCGGGGTCCTTCTGGGCCACGAACAACTCGCCGGCCGGGGCAAGGGAGGCGAAGGCCAGCACGAGGGCAAAAATTGCGGATTGCGGATTGCGGATCGCGGATTGTGAGAGACTCATGGGTCGTTTCTCCTGGTGCCGAGATGGTACCCGTTTCCGCTCGCTGGTGGAACTATCATTTCGGGTGAGAGTGGGGTACTGTTTGTCAGATTCGCGCCGCCGCGACGGAGCCGTGTACGCCATCATGCACGCCGACGGGAACATCAACGCCTGCCTCGACGACCTTGCCGACAGCGGTTTGAACGCGATCCAGGCCGTCGATCCGACGGCGGGTTTGTGCTGGGCGTCTCCAATGCGGTCCAGCCGGATGTGCCGATCGAGAACTGCCGGGCGATCATCCAGGCCTGGAATGAAGTTCGTAGTGCGTAGTTTTCAGTGCGGTTGTGACCTCGAACTACGCACTTCGAACTTCTTTCTTTCCATCCGCATTCTTAGCCAGGCCTAGCAGCCCGTTGAAAAAGGCCATCCGGCGTAGCATGGGCGTCTCGCCCATGAGTCGCATGGGCATCTTGCCCATGTTCTTGGGCATTTGCACGGGCGGGACGCCCGTGAGACTCATGGGCAAGATGCCCATGCGACTTTTTCAACGGGCTGCTAGAATTACTTGGGAGGTAATGAAACATGAAAGTCATTACCAAACTACTGAAGAAGAGCTTGAACGACCCCGACGAGACTCGGCGATTCGGACAGAGCAAGATGGAGTTGGTCAATCTGGAGGACGTGACCGTCGGGCGGCTTACGCTGATGCCGGGCTGGTCGTGGGAGAAGCACGTCAAACCGCTGGTGGACACCCGGAGTTGCCAGGTTTTCCACACGCAGTATTGCCTGCAAGGTCGGCTGAAAGTCATCCTGGATGACGGTGTGGAATTTGAGGTCGGCCCAGGCGACGCGGTAGCGATTCCTCCGGGTCACAAGGCCTACGTCCTGGGCAGCGAACCGTTCCGCGCCATCGAGTTCTCCGGCGCCAAAGAGTATGCGAAAACCGCCCTGAATGCCGAGCTGGATGCCGAGCCGGACTGGGACGAGATCATGGACATCGAGTAACGCGGGCCGTCGCATTGCGGGCTGCCGACGATGGAGGATATCCGCGTAATTTCGCTGGGCTTGGACGCGGGTACGCCGATATACTATCTGTTGCGGACAGGAATACCCGATCGTCAAACCTTTATCATAGGAGTTGCTATGAAAGCCTTGCTGCCCCTGACCCTCGTCATCGCCCTTCTGACGCCCGCGGCCTGGACGGCCGACAACCTGGAAGGTTTCGCCAAAACCTACGCGGAGGCCCAGAAGGCTGCCAAGGCCACCGGAAGACCCATGTACTTGCACTTCACCACCACCTGGTGTACCTGGTGCCGCAAGATCGAGGCGGACGACTACGCCAATCCCGAGGGCAAGAAGGCCCTGGCCGACTTCGTGACCGCCAGCCTGGACTGCACCGTACCCAAGGGCGAGCAGCCCGCCGGGGAGGCCAAGATCAATATCCAACTGATGCAGAAGTTCGGCGGCAACGGCTACCCGTTCCTGGCCATCCTCACGCCCGAAGGCGACCTTCTGCACAGTTGGGCCGGGTATGCTCCCCTGCCGCAATTCGAGCTTGAGCTCAAGAAATCCTTGGCCAACTACAAGGAATACAAGAGTTTTGTCGCCTATGCGGCCAAGGCCGACAAGAGCGGCTACGAGTACAATGCCAAGGCGATGGACATCTACTCGAAAATGATGCGGATGGACGCCGCCGTGGATGCGGCCAAGCTCGTTCGCAAACTTGACCCCAAAGACGAGAACGGCGACGCCGCTATGGCCACACTGATCCAGATTCACGCCGCCCTGGTCGCCCAGGGGGAGACCAAAGACCTCTTGGCCGATCTCAAGAAGTTCGACGGCGCCAACGAAAAGGGCCTGCTGGAACAGGGGTATTGGGATGTGGCCGCGACCGCACTGAATACCGGCAAATTGGATCGCGGCATCGCCTTGATTGTCGAGTTGACCAGCTCGGCCAAGACTCTCAACCAGGCCCAGCAGATCTACGGCACCTTGGGCATGGTATACGCCCAGCAGGGCAAGATGGCCGAGGCGGGCAAAGCCCTTGATAAGGCCATCGCCGCCAACCCGGATTCCCCCGTCGTCGAACGACTCCGGGCGCTCCAGACCAAGATCAGGGAAACCAGGCCCCAACCCCAGTAAATCGCGGGAAGGAGTCTTGGCATCCATAAAAATGACCAACCGCAGAGAACGCAGAGAGCTATAAAGCAATTAGTTCTCTGCGCTCTCCGCGTTCTCTGCACTGCTAACCATAGACTTCTGCGCACGCCGCGCAAATTTGTACGCACATTGGGTTGGTCGCTGAGGTCGCTGAGGATCGCTGAGAAAGGCAAAGACGATAATGAAGATGAAACTTCTCTTCTCTTTTCTCAGCGTTCTCAGTTACCTCAGCGACTAAACCCGCTGTTCCTTCGTCGGATGCTCGCAGTGAGGCTTTGGTTGCGGCCAAAGGCCGCGCCGTGGTTAGTTCTTTTTGTCAGGCGTTCTCCGAGAATAGGACCCAATCGCCGTTAATTAAAGAAAGGATCTCCGATGGCATTCACGCTCGATTTGGGCGCCAAGGCGCCGGACTTTCACCTGCCCGCCACCGATGGCAAGGAATACAGCCTGGGCAGCTTCAAGCAGGCAAAGATTCTGGTTGTAGTCTTCAGTTGCAATCATTGCCCTGCCGCCATCGGTTCGGAGGACCGGATCATCCAACTGTGCAAGGACTACAAGCCCAAGGGCGTGGAGATGGCCGTCATCAACTCCAACGAGGACAAGAACCACCCGGACGATTCCTTCGAGAAGATGAAAGTTCGCGCGGGCGAAAAAAGTTTTCTGTTCCCGTACCTGCGCGACGAAACGCAGGACGCGGCCACGGCCTATGGCGCCCTCCGTACGCCGCACTTCTATGTCTTCGACGCGGATCGCCGCCTGCGGTACACCGGCCGGATGGACAATAACCCCTACGAGCCCGCCAAGGCCAACCAGCACTTGCCGGGAACCATCGTGGGCGTGGCCGGTTCGGCGTTGAT
>CAZYDC010000099.1:8078-12296 GCA_964646065.1 uncultured Planctomycetaceae bacterium
CCCGCCAAGGCCAACCAGCACGACCTCCGCAACGCGCTGGATGCGCTGCTGGCCGGCAAAAAGCCGCCGGTGGAGATGACCAACCCCATCGGCTGCAACGTCAAGTGGATCGGCAAGGACGCCCACTGGATGCCCCCCGAGGCCTGCGACCTGGTGTAGCGGAAAACCGCACGTTTGCGATTCCCAGCCCCAAGGCGCGAACTCGCGAGGCCGCGGACTTGTTTTCGCACACCCCGCTGAAGTCAATTACTGCCCCAGGTCCCTGGCGATCTCCTGCCGGACCCGCGGTGTCACTTCTGCGGGCAGGGTCATGTGCCCGGCTTCCGGGACGTCCTCGACGCTCAGGGATGTCCTGCCGGGGTCGGCGAGGTTGCCTTCCCCTGGAATCTTGCCCACCGTGGTATGGTACGTGTCGCTGGTGTAGACGACCGCTCTTTGCACGTTGCCGGGAATCTTGCCCGGGTGGCCCGACACCATGTACTCCGGATCGAGCAGGAACAGGATGCGAACCGGGATGTCGCGGCGATTGCACTCCTCGGCCAGAAGCCGGGCCTGGTCGCCGCCAAGGCTGTAGCCGATGAGATAAATCGGCTGCCCGTTCTTGTGGGCCTCCTCGATGATCCGCAGGTGGGCCTTGTAGTTGCCCGAAGTGACCGAGTGCGCCAAATCCAGCTCGTCGCCCACCTTCCTGGCCATGGTGCTTATGCGGAACCCGGAAAACGGCTGAAGCCCCTCCAACCCGACGATCAGGCCGTGAGTCCGGACATCCTCGTTGAGGTTGGATCGCCGGGAGGACGAAATCCCGGCCGCCGTGCAACCGCTCACGACCGTCGCGACGGAAACCAGGGCCACCGCGTAAAAAGCATACGTTTTCGAAGTCATAGGTGGGCATGATACCCGCGAGCGTGGACAGGGGCAATATCCCACGTGGAATCAGGGGAAACGACAAGGAAACCCGGGTTTCGGGATTCGGGATTCGGGATTCGGGAAAGAACGAAAAGGAAACCCGGGATTCGGGTTTCGGGATTCGAGATTCGGGAAAGAACGAAAAGGAAACCCGGGATTCGGGATTCGGGAAAGAACGACAAGGAAACCCGGGATTCGGGTTTCGGGAAAGAACGACAAAGGGGCTCTTGCTGTTTCTTCCGAATCCCGAATCCCGAATCCCGAAAAACGTCCTTCGCAGGATGTCACTCTCCAACCGCGCCCTATCTTCCCAGTCTGGGGTTCCCGTCCGGGGGCTTGCCCAGGTAGTTCGCGGGGTTGAACTTCTTGAGGATGTCTTCGAGGCGAACCCTGGCTTCCGGGCTGACCTGGCCCTTGAGCGTCTGGTCGATCGCCGGGAAGGCCACCGGGCCCAGGTCGGCCAGGTCGCGGCTGGCCTTGTCGCGAACGCTGGACTTGTCGTCGTCCATCTTCGCGACCAATTCCTTGACGCGGGCGGCGATGATGGCCGGCGTCAGTTCGAGCTGACTGTGGATGACGATTCCGACTCGCACGACCTTGCCCGGCTTGGGGGCAACGGTCAAGGGCAACATGCGGTCGTACTCCGACTGCGGTAACAGGTAAATCGCCGTGATCCCAGGCCGGTCGAACAAACCTTTTTCCCAAATGGCCAACACCGACTTCGCCTCGTTGTCGAACAGTCCGGCGTCGCGCAGGTTCTGGCGGAACGTCTTGCTAATGCTGTCGGGCCAGTCGGAGGGGACATCTTTCAAGGCGACTTTGAGCTTGTCGCCGGCGTCGATCTTTTCCACCCGCGCGAAACGGACGGCCTTGCTGTCGCGGCGATCCACCAGCATCAGATTGGCAATGGCGAATTTGGCTGAATTGCGAACCGTGACCGAGTCGGCGGCCGCCTCCTCGCTCCGGATGCAATCGGGCGCCGGCGCCAATCCGTCGTAGTAGAGGAATCGTTCGGAGTCAAACAATTCCGTCCACGCCTGGACATTGACATCCTTGGGCCCGGCGTCCGTTGTGATCATGGCCGGCCCTTTGATCCTGGCCTGATCGAGCCACGCGTTCTGGGGCGTGCCCGGCGGCAGCGCCGTGACGGTGGATCTGCCGTTGAAACGTTCCGCCCGGACCGGCGTCGCAGCCGGATCGTCCGTCAGGACGCCGGACCATTCGAGCGTCCCAGAGATCGCGGGCGACTTGTCCGGCGCTGCGGCCTCCCCACCCTGGACGGGCAATGAAGCCGCAGGCCACCACACAAACGGGGCGCCCTGGGAGAAGGAAACCTTCACCTTGATGTCCACTTTGGGCTGGTCCGTGTAAAAATAGACGATAGGTTTATGCACAATGGCCGGCATCAAATGCCGCCACGTCTTTTTCAAACGCGGGGCTGGAAACTGGCGGTAGAAAAATTCCGGCAAGGAGGCCCACTCAGCCGCGAGGTCCGCGTTGGCGTACTTGGCATCGTTGAACGTGGAAAACACGCCCCATTCGTGAACGGTCAGGTTTCCGGGTGTCAGGTCATGAACGCGGATCGCCGCGGAGGATTCGACGGTGGAAGTCCAGGCGCCGGCCAGTTGCTCTTGGGTTGGTTCGCCTGAATATGTGTATTGATCGTATTGTTCCCAATGCCCGCTGGCGTTCTTGCGATAGGCCGGGGTGGTGTACAGCACGACCTTCGCCGGCTTGGGGCTGGAAAACGTGAATTTCAACCGGTACTCGCCTGCCGCCGTAAAGATGTTGCCGGTGGCGAACCGTTTGGTCTCTCCCGGTGCGATGGGTTTGATGGACTCGGGAACGACGGCCCATTTGCCGAAGGGTCGCAGGGTCGAGCCCGCGCCCCGGGAGTCGGCTATGGTCATCGTCGCGTAATCGAAATCGCCAAGGCCGGGAAACGGGCTCCAGGGGCGGCCGATGCCGAGGTCCTTGATGTATCGCGTGCGGTCGGAGACGTTCTTGATCTCGACGATGATCGGGACGGACAATCCGATGGCGCCCTCTTTGGGCACGATGATCCGGCAGGCCAGGCCGTCGGCCTCCTTGCCCCAGGGAGCCTCCGCGTTGGCGTCGGGCTTCGATGGTGCCGTCTCGCCGGCCTGTGCGAACAACGCCCATGCCGGCAAAACCAGCGTCGTTATCAGGCACAACATTCCGGGCTTCAGTCTGTACGGTTGCATGATCGTTATTCTCTTTCTTGCGCCCCCTGGCATCCGTGAGACCGGATACCGGAAACCGGATACCGAAACAGCCGGACTCTTCGCCGTTACGGTCTCCGGCATCCGGTATCCTGTCTCTTGGACGCCAAAGTCCTTGGACTGTTCCACACATTATCGCCCCTTCCGAATTGTTCGGTCAAGGTTCGACCCTCTATCCCCATGTGGTGAAGGATGTAGGATGAATCCGGGGTGCCATGCCCAAGTCTGCGCGGGCATGTCTTGGGGCCGGTGGAAGACATGCCCGCGCAGACTTGGGCATGGCACCCTTGGATTCTCGGCTGGCGAGGGTATGATCTGTTGGCAGGCGAAGCCTTGGATCGAAGGTCTAAATGCGGAGCACGACAATGGTGACGAATCGAGTGACGGTTTCCATGTTGGCGGTTTGGTTGATGATCGGCGCGGCGGGGATTGTCTGTCTCGCCCGGCCTGCGGCGGCGGCCGACGCGCCGCTGCCCCAAGGGGCCAAGGTGGTTTGGGGTCTGGACAAGGCCTGGCGGGAGAAAACCCCGACGCGCGAGCGAGTCTGCCTCAACGGCCTGTGGCGATGGCAGCCCGCCGCCGAGGCCGCCGACGCCGTGCCCGCCGAGCGGTGGGGGTATTTCAAGGTGCCCGGTTGCTGGCCGGGAATCACCAACTATTTGCAGAAGGACACGCAAACGCTCTACTCGCACGACGATTGGAAGGACCAGCGCCTTGGTGAAGTGAAGGCGGCGTGGTACCAGCGGGAGATCGAAGTGCCCAAGGAATGGGCCGGTCGCCGCATTGTGCTCAGTGCCGAATACCTGAACTCGTACGCCGAAGTGTACGTGGACGGGAAAAAGGCCGGCGAAATGCGGTTCCCCGGCGGCGAGGTGGAACTCACACAGGTTTGCCCGCCCGGCGGCAAGCACGTGCTGTCGATGCTGGTGGTGGCCTTGCCGCTCAAGGGCGTGATGATGTCGTACAACGACACCGCCTCGGCCCGGGAGGTCAAAGGGGACGTGGCGCGTCGCGGCCTGTGCGGCGACGTGTATCTGGTGGGCGAACCCTCCGGCCCGCGAATCGCTGA
>CAZYDC010000100.1:0-12257 GCA_964646065.1 uncultured Planctomycetaceae bacterium
CTTCACGGCCTGCTCGATGGTCTCGCTGTCGGCCATGTAATGCACCGCCGGAAAAATGAACGCCTGGTCCGTTTCGGACAGCGCATCGCCCGTGGTCGGATTGATCAGCCGGATCGTCTCCACCTGGTCGCCGAACATCTCCGCCTGGTAGCCGAACTGCTCGTAGGCCGGGTAGATGTCCACGGTGTCGCCGCGCACGCGGAACGTGCCCCGCTTGAAGTTCACGTCGTTCCGCTCGTACTGAAGGTTGACCAGGCCGCGAAGCAGTTCGTCGCGCGGCGTCTCCATTCCCTTGCGGATCGGCACGACCATCTTCTTGTACTCCTCAGGACTGCCCAGGCCGAAGATGCACGAAACGCTCGCGACGATCACCACGTCCCGCCGGGCCGACAAGCTCGTCGTCGCCGACAGCCGCAACCGGTCCAGGTCGTCGTTCTTGGAGGAATCCTTCTCGATGTAAATGTCCCGCTGCGGAATGTACGCCTCCGGCTGGTAGTAATCGTAGTAGCTCACGAAGTACTCGACGGCGTTCTGGGGGAACAGTTCCTTCATCTCCTCGTAGAGCTGGGCGGCGAGGGTCTTGTTGTGGCTGATAATCAGCGCGGGCTTTTGCAGCCGCGCGATGGTGTGCGCCATGGTGAACGTCTTGCCCGAGCCGGTCACGCCCAACAGGACGTTGTGCTTCTGGCCGCGGTTGAAGTTTTCCACCAGCTTGTCGATCGCCGCCGGCTGATCGCCCTGCGGTTTCATCTTGGAGATTACTTTGAAGTCAGGCATTGCTCGCCATTATACCGATTTCCGGGTGCCCCGTCGTAGCAAAGCGAAGACCCGCCGTGGCGGGCCCAAGTCTGCGCGGGCATGTCCTGCGGGATTCGGGGATCGGGATTCGAGTTTCAGGATTCGGGACCTAAACTACCCGCGCCGCCATCGCAAGAACACCAGCGTCGCACCGGCGATCACAACGATGACGACCGCAACGATGATAACGGCGGGCGCCGCCGAATTATCGACCGGCCTGGCCGGGGCGCTGGTCAGCGACGGTATGGAAATCGGAGCGGGAGCGGATGTGGCTGCGCCAACGCTCGGTTGGGTTGTCGAACTGCCCTGGCCCGACGCGCCTGGCGTCAGAGCGGCCAGCGTGAATGCGAACGTGATTGCGAACAACAGCGTTTTCATAAATACTCCGTCCTCGGCGGCGGGCTGTGGCCGGGCTTCCTGATCGCCACGATCTGCCGTGAGCACTGGGCGGTACGCCGGTTGATCCGCTCAAATCATTCTAGTCGCGTCCATACCGGTGCCGACATGATATCAACTGACGATGGCGATGCTTTTGAAATATCTCCGTTTCCACTGGCGCATTTCCTTCGGCGGCCGATTGTGGTACTACTATGGATTGAAGGAGCAACAAGATGAACAAGTCATTCATGGCGGTCCTGTGTTCGGTGGCTTTTCTCTCCACGTCCCTGCTGGCTGGGCCGGTTCAGGACAAGCAGGTGTCCGCGGCGGCCAAGTGGGTGGTGCATGTGGACGTCGAAGGGGCCGTCGCCTCGGGGCTGGGACAATATCTGATCCAGAGGGGCAAGGACAAGGACCTTGCAGCCAAGACCGCGAAGTACAAGGACAAGTGGGGCTTCGACCCGCTGGTCGATTTGCAAAGCGTCACGCTGTACGGCGAGGACTTCGACCCTGCCGGCGGGGTGGCGATCGTCCAGGCCAAGGTGGACCAGGCGACACTGCTCAAACAATTGGCCGCGAACCCCGGCCACAAGGAACTCAAGTATGGCGACCGCGTCGTGCATCAGTGGACGCAGGCAGCCACCGGGCACATGCCGGCCGGTGATCGGTTCGGCACGTTCTACAGCGACAATATCACCGTGATCGCCCAGACCCAGGCCGTGCTCCAGCACGCCGTGGATGTGCTGGACGGCAAGGCCGACAACCTGACCAAGGCCAAGAGTTCGCTGCTGCCCAAGTCGCCCAAGGGCACGTTCTTCGTGTTCTCGGCGGTTGATGTGGCGCTGCCCAAGAACGCCGCGGCGCGCCGGCCCGTGATGCAAAACATTTCGAGCGGTTCGGCCGTGGCGGGCGAGGATGACAACGGGCTGTTCTACAAGGGCGAGATGACGGCGAAGACGGCAGATGACGCCGCCCGCATTCAGCAGGTGATCGAAGGTTTCCTGGGGTTGGCCGCCCTGTGGAGCGAGCGACCGGCCGTGTCCGACGTGCCCGCGCCCGACCCCACGGCCCTGCTCAAGGGCGTCAAGGCCTCCACCGAGGACAAAGCGATCAGCCTGGAAGCGACAGCCTCGCTACAGGACGTGCAGACGTTCATCGATTCGGCGATCAAGTTCCGCCAAGCGATGAAAGCCGCCCGCAAGGCGAGCGCACAGGCCAAGTCCGGGAAATGAAAATTTGAGCCAGCCCCCTGAGCTAAAAACCGGAAACCGGTTTTTTTCTAACCTATTGCCTATTGCCTCGTGCCTATTGCCTTCTTCTTCAGGCCGCTTCGCGCTGCATGTCCGCGGGCGTGGTGGGGGCAACCTTGCGGGATTTCTCCCCGAGTTTGACGACCAACCTCAGACCGTAGAACAAGGCCACGACGGAGGCCAGGCAGATCAGCGCCCCGCCGGGAATCACGTAGGACATCATTCTCGCCTGCGTCATCGAATGCTGCCAACCGATGCCCATGAAGTCCAGGGTCGCGCACCACTCGATGAGTTTGCCCAGCGCCCAGGCCTCGCCCCACATTCCAGCGGCGATGGCGACGACGAACCCCAACTGTACCGCGATGAATGACCAGCGCTGCGCATTGCTCTTTCCGCGCACGGCCCGATACAACTCTCGAAAGGGCATGGCCAGGGTCAGTCCCACGTAGAACATGCCGCCTATGCCAGTGCCAGGAAGTCCTGCCATCATAAATTTATATCCTATCAATGTCCTTTTTCATACACGCTCAGCCGGCGGCGCAGTACGACTTCCCGCCAAAGTGCCAATAGCATGTGACAACTGTTCAACGTACGCAAGACAAAAAAACTCGGAATGCTGGCCATCGCCTTGGCCACTTCCTTCCGCCGGATGGCCTCGTACAGCACGGGCACGATCACGGCGGGGACATCGATCAAGTAGCCCAGCACGAAAAACGGGTTGACGAGTATAGCCAGCAGCGGCAGGACGAACAAGTACGCGATGGACGCGACCGTCGCGTCCCACAGGGACACCGTCACCATCAGGCCCAGGACCTTGACGTTGAGGATGCCCCGCCAGTGCAGGCGGACGTTCTGCACGAAGCCGTGCGACCATCGTTTAAGCTGCTTGTTCATAAAGCCGAAATCGTGCGGTTCGATGGGGTAGCACAGGGCGTCGGGCACGAACTTCACGCCGTACCCCGCCTCGTGGAAGCACCAGGTCAGGTCCATGTCCTCGGCCATGGTCCGCGTGGACCAACCGCCCTGGGCTTGGAGGATGCTCGTGCGGTACATCGAAAAGCAACCGGACGATATCAACGGTTTATCGTAATAATTCTGTACCTGCTTGAAGAACGTGAAGGCGAACATGTACTCGACGTATCGCCCGCGCTCCCAGATCGTCTTGACGAACCGCGGCAGCACGAACCCGCAAACCGCGACGGTGTTGGGCGTCTTGATGGCCGGCAGCAGCAGCGCGATCGCGTCGGGCGCCAGCGTGGTGTCCGCGTCGATGGCCATCACGAATTCGGTTTTCACGCGGGCCAGGGCCAAGTTCTGCGCGCCGGCCTTGGTTCCGGTGTTCTTCTCCGGCCGGAGCACGGTCACACCGCAGGCGGCCGCCAGTTCGCTGGTGTTGTCCGTCGAGCAGTCGTCAATAACGATGATCTCGTCCGGAGGGATGGTCTGGGCCTGGATGCTGCGAATCGTATCGACGATCGAAGCGGCCTCGTTATACGCCGGAACCATAACTGTCAAGTTGGACAGGGCTTTAAGCGAAGAGCCTTGAACCTGCGGCTGTTCAACCGTCTCCACCGGTTCCGTGAGAGCAGCCTTCCTTGATGTATCATCCGCTATGGCTGAGGGGCTCGTCATAATGTACTAGACACTTACCGCCGAAGGTCATTAGCGGAAATCGGAATAATCGGGCAGTCAAACATCCGCCAACGCTCCCTAGTTTAATGCTTCAATAAACGCAAAATCATCCGGGTATAGGGTAGAGAATAAAGTACTATACCTGTACACGCCGCCCATAGCAACATAAATGCACAAAAACAGCGGGTCTCGAATTATTCGTGGGGCTGGAGAATACTGGGGCGGTTGAGCGGGTGTCGCCAATATTTCCGGGCCGCACAAAAAAAAATTTTGCGGCGTCGGAAAAGCCCTTTCGAACCGCCGAGTGAAATGCCATCGGCGTAACATGTTCATTGCTCACTGATTACACAAGCAGGAGTTTTTGGGCGCGATCTGGAAGACTCTGCCCGGATTTGAATCGCGTTCTTTTCGGGGATTTTCTTGAAATAACCGCCCGGCCGAACCGTTAACCTTTAAGTACAGCCAGCACGAGCCGAATCGACCAGCACGCTGTGCGGGCGTGGATTCGCCAGAGGACGCGGGCCTGGAGAAAGTTGGTGTCCCGGACCCGCGGAAATCGGAGCGGAGTTTTTTGCAACACCAACCAGGACTTTTTTCAAAGGAGCCTTTTATGGGTTCAACCGGCGTACGCGAAACAAGCTTTGTTCTGGAAAACCTTGAATCACGTCTGATGCTCAGCGGCAACGTTGTGGCGTCAGTCCTTAATGGAGTGCTTCACATCACCGGAGATATAGGGAACAACCAGATCGTCCTGGACCAGGCAGGCCTGGCCGCCGGGCAGATCCGCATCACTTCCGGGGCCGACGCGACCATGATCAACGGCGATGCGGGGCCGGCCGTGCTGGACAATTTCACCAAGGGAATCGGCATCGGCATGAAGCTCGGCAACGACAGCGTGGTTCTGAACGGTGTCACCGTCAACGGCGCCGTCCTGGTGGATGGCGGGCTGGGCAACAACAGCCTGGAGGTTGACGGCGGGACGATCACGGGCAGCCTGACCAGCCTGGCCTCGTCCACCGTGACGCTCGCGGGCGCGACGGTCGACGGCGCGGTGCTCATCAGCGACCTCATCGGTTCGGCCAGCGACATCAACATCGGCGGCACGTTCGGCAAGAGCATGACCGTGCTGACCGGCAGCGCCCCCGTCGGCGCCCATGACCTCACGCTAAGCGGCGCTGCCGTCACCGGCGCCATTTACGTCTGCAACGGCCTGGGTGACGCTTCCACTATTATCCAGAACGCGTCGAGCATTACCGGCGCGTTCACCCTGCTCAACCACCTCGGCCAGCACACGCTCACCGTCACCGGCAGCACGATCGGCGGGCACGCCTACATCTGCGACGGCCTGGGCCTGAGCGACACCACGCTGACCGGCAGCACGTTCGGCAAGGACATTTACCTTGTCGACGGCGCGGCCCTCACCTCGCATTCGCTGACGCTCGACGGCGACACCGTCACCGGCGGAGTCTATTCCGTCAACGGCGCTGGCGCTGTCACTACCACGATCGACGACAGCACCAGCATCGGCGGCGCGTTCACCTTGGCCAACTATCGCCTGGGCGCCGACACGCTGAGCATCGACTCCAGCAGCATCCGCGGAATCTCGATCGTCTACAACGGCGCCGGGCAGAGCGACACAACGCTGACCGACAGCACGTTCGGCGTGCCCACCGGCGCGGGCCTGGGCCTGGGCTTCCACCTGATCAACGGCGCCGGGGCCGACACCGTCACCGCCAGCGGATCGCAGGTCGGAGGCAGATTCCAGGTCGACGACGGCACCGGCGGCGGCACGATCAATTTGACCGGACTGACCATCGGCGCGGGTTTGGCCGTCAGCGGCAGCGGACTGGCCGCGTACAACCTGACCCTCTCGCAAGTCACGGTCGGCGGCGACACGACCCTTTACACCGGCGCGGGCGCCGACACCGTCATGATCGACAACTCGGACTTCAAGCACCTGTTCACCCTGGACACCGGGGCTGGGAGCGACAACGTTCAGGTGGCCGCCAACGGAAATGCCGCCGGCCCGGCGACCCAATTCGAGGGCGTGGCCGTCTTCCGCATGGGCCTGGGCGACGACACACTGCAACTGGGCGTCTCCGGCGGACAGACCGGACAAAGCGTGGACTTCCTCAAGGCCTCCTACTTCGACGGCGGCGCTGGCAACGACACGCTGACCAAGGCCGACGTGGATGTCTTCGACGTCGCCCCGGTCATCTTAAGGTTTGAAGTGATTTCGTAGAACTCCCGGCGAGTTCAACCACGAAGGCACAAGGACACGAAGGAAGAAGCGGAACCTGTTTTGGTTCCGCTTCTTTCTTTTCCGTTACGCCCCACTCCCCAGGCACAACGCTCCACTCCACTCCCCACGGTCTTTTACCCAATTCGCGCCCGTCGATTGCCGATAAAACCTTTATGGTTACAGGTGATACCAGCGCGCGACTTGGAGCCGGGGCGGTGCTCCAAGAAGTGGACCAGACCTCACCCGCCACGAGCCTGCCCGCCTTGGCGGTCAAGCTGGCGCACATCCTGGGTTTGCCGGTCGGCGAGATCCTTGCGGTCGCGGCGGCCGGGGCACCTATGATCGCCCCACTGCTGGGCGACCGTCTGGAAACTCGGGCCGCGACGCTGCTGGCCGTGTTTCTCCAGTCCGCCGACGACCTCGAATCGGCCACCACCATCCTGTCCGAGTTCCTGCGCAAGGACCACCGCGTCGATACCGCGATCGTCTGCATCATTTCCAAGTACGACGGCGGATGGTTCATCCCGGTCATCGTCTCGCGAGACGAAAACGGTCTGGCCCGCAAGGTCCACGACCTGCTGGCCCCGACGGCGCGGATCGCCGTGCCCGCCAAGGCCACCGCCGCCCGGGCCGGAAAGTCCGGCGCCACCGGCGAGCTCATCCTGGACGAGCGGATCATGCGCATGGCCCGCCTGGCCATTGCGTCCTCGTCGGCCGTGATCCTGGTAGGCCCGCCCGGAACCGGAAAGACCAGTTTCATTCGCCAACTGCTCCAGGAGATCGCGTACAACCCGGCCGCGCTTGGCCTCGCGGCGCCGCCCAAGGAACCCAAGTGGGTCACGCCCACCGAAAGCTGGACCGCTCAGGACCTGCTGGGCGGAATGGGAATCGACCACGCCGGGCGAAAGCGGTTCTGCCTGGGCCACCTGCTCGAGGCCATTCGCCAGGACCGCTGGCTGGTGCTGGACGAGGCCAATCGCGCCAACATGGACCGCATCTTCGGGCCGATGCTCACATGGCTGGCCGATCAGCGCGTCGAGCTTGGCCCGGCCACCAGCGACGTAAACTCGCCTCCGGTCGTGCTGGACTGGAACGACAAACCGCAATGCGAAACCGTGCGGCTGGACCTGCTGGAATCGGATCGCATCATGGTGACCGACCCGATCAAGTTCCTGGCCGGAAGCGACTGGCGGCTGCTGGGCACCTATAACGCCCAGGACGCCCACCGCGTGTTCGGGTTCGGCAGCGCCCTGAGCCGGCGGTTCTCGCACGTGCCCATGCCCCCGATCCGCCCCAGCCAGTTCCAGCGGGCCCTGGCCTCCCGAGTGCGCGACCTGCCCCCCACCGTCGGCCGGCTGATCCTGGGCCTCTATTCCGCGCACCTGCACACGCCCAAGGCCATGCTCGGCCCGGCCGTCTTCCTCAAAGTCGCCGACTACGTTCGCGCCGGAGTCTTCCTGCCCCGCTCGCCTGGCCAGCACTCGGAGCAACCCGATTCCACGGGGCCATCCGATCCATCCGAACCGCCAGATTCGCTCGACGTTGACTCCGAGCAAACGCTGGACCAACTGGTCGCCGAAGGCTACCTCACCTCTGCCGGCACTTGGCTGGGGCAGCTTGCCCCTGCCGACATCGACGCCCTGGGCCAGGCCACCGTCCAGGCGGGCATGGGCCAGAAGCACTGGGACTGGATCCGCTCCCTTTTGCCGACGCTGAGTTAGACAAGCGCAGGCGCGGGCAGTAGACTGTGGTGCGTAACGGCAAAGAAACGACAACGAAACCCTGATGACCGATTACGCACTCAAGGAACCAACATGGAAGACAAACTGTTCGACCTCAGCGGTAAAGTCGCCATCGTCACCGGCGCCAGCCGCGGGCTGGGCCAGTACTTCGGCCGGGCGCTGGCGCGGGCCGGGGCCGACCTCGTCATCACCAGCCGCGACGCCGCCGCGCTCGCGCCGTTCCAGAAGGAAGTCGAGTCGCTGGGCCGCCGGGCCCTGGCGCTGCCGCTGGACGTGCGCGACTACGACAGCATCCAGCGCATGGTCCAGGCCGCGCACGACCACTACGGCAAGATCGACATCCTGGTCAACAACGCCGGATGCAATCGCCGCAAGCCGGCCTTGGACGTGACCTGGGAAGATTGGAGCTACGTCGTGGACACCAATCTTCGCGGCACGTTCTTCGTGTCGCAGGCGGTCGCCCGCAAGATGATCCCCAGCGGCTACGGGCGAATCATCAACATCGGCTCGGTCACGTGCGTGTCCGGATACGCGGGTCTCGCGCCCTACGGCGCCAGCCGAGGCGGCGTCAAGCAGCTCACCATGAGCCTCGCCGACGACTGGGGCGTCCACGGCATCACGGTCAACTGCCTGGCCCCGGGCTGGTTCCAGACCGCCCAGAACAAAATGCTCTACGAGAACAAGGCCTGGGTCGAGTACCTCTGCGACCGCATCCCGCTCAAGCGTCCCGGCCGCCCCGACGACCTGGACGGTGCGATCGTGTTCCTGGCCTCCGACGCCAGCCAGTACATCACCGGACAGACGCTGCTGGTGGACGGTGGAATTTCCACCGGCGCCACCAAGGCGACCGTCGAGGCGGTCAAGAAATAATCGTGGCATGGCGACGTTGTTTGTCGCCATGCGGATCCCTACGTGACCTGAATCAAGGGCGGTGCTCGCCAAACAGCAAGCTCAACCCTGACATCGTCTGACGCCCTAGCGACTGGGAATTTCAGCCTGGCGTCGGTGAAAGCTCGCTGTTTGGCGTGTACCTGCGCCACGACCGTGCATCGCCGGTGGAACCAGGACATGGCGACAAACAGCGTCGCCATGCCACCCTTCCGGGAACGGATCGCTACGCGTTGTCCGTCAGTCCCGGCCAGTCGTCGGTGCGGAAGGGCGAGGCGGGCAGGTTCCGCTTGTTGTACAGGCTGATGATGGGGTTGTCGGCCCAGCCGTAGCGCACGGCGGCGGGGTTGGGCACTTGCGGGCTGGTGCAGACGACGGTCTTGCCGTCGATTTTCGCGTCGGCCCAGACCCACTTTCCGTCGGCGCCGGCGATGGCGAACCCTTTGAGTTCGCCCTTGGCCTTGAGGCCGGTGCCGGCGTGGTCGAACGAAATGCGGATCGCGCCGCCCTCGACCTTCATCGACTTGTATAGCGGGCCGCTATACACGATCTTCTTTCCGTACTGCTTGACCATCGCCGCCAGCACGAGCCGCCGCGCGACCTCCTGCTTGTTTTTGGGGTGAATGTCCACCGCGTCGCCGATATCGACGGCCGTGCCCATGCCGACCTTCGGCATCGCAAGCGCCAGCAACTGGCTCTCGCGCAGTTCGGGCCATCGCTGGGCCTCCACCGGGTGAACCTGCGGGCCGGTGAAGTTGGCCAGCTCCACGAACAGGAACGCGAACTCGCTGCCCCAGCGTTTCCGCCAGTCCTCGATCATCAGCGGGAAGTACCGGCGATACCGGTAAGCCACGCCCTCGTTGGACTCGCCCTGATACCACGTGACCCCCGCGATGGCCAGCGGGATCAGCGGGGCGATCATGGCGTTGTAGAGCACCGAAAGCAGGTTGGGGTCGTCCATGCCCGGCACGACCTGGGGCATGGGCTTGAAGGGCTTGGGCTCCAGCGCCAACTCGACCTGATATTTCCACGAGCCGGTCAGCGATAGTGCCGCGCTGCCGTTGGTCAGGCACATGCCGGCGGCCGGGCCGGTCAGCCCGCCCGAGCCGAAGCGGTCGAACACGCGCACCGCGATCACGTTCCTGCCGGGCTTGAGCATCGATGCCGGCAGCTTGTATTGCCGCTGGATCGACCACGGATTGAGCGTCTCCTTGCCGATGCCGCCGACCTTCACGCCGTTGACGTACGTGGTGTCGTAATCGTCCGCGACGCCCAGGTTGAGCGTCACTTCCTTGCCCGTCCATGCCGAGTCCAACTGCACTTCGCGGCGGAACCACACGGACCCGTCGATGTTCATGCCGGTCGCTTCCCACGTGGTGGGCAGGTTCATGGTCGGCCAGGCCGAGTCGTCGCAGTCGGCCGCCGACCAGCCCTTGGCCTCGCCCTTGTTGCCCGGGTCTTCCCAGTGGCAGTCGGTTTCCCACTGCTTGAGCAGGGCGTCGTACTCGGCGCGGGCCTTGGGCAGATCCTTGAACGCCTCCGCGTACCGCGCGAGGATCGGGGCCGTTTCGGGCTGCGTTTTGAGGGCTTCCAGCGAGGTCCAGGCCTCGATGATCGTTCCGCCCCAGCTCGCGTCGATCAGGCCGACCGGCACGCCCAGGCGTTTGTGCAGGTCGCGGCCGAAGAAGAATCCCACGCCCGAGAAGCCCACCGCGCTGCTGCGATTGCAGGGCTTCCACGTGGCGTTGACGTCGGCCTGGGGCTCGAGGGCGACGATCTTGGGCACCCGCATCATGCGGATTTCGGGGTAGTCGGCGTCGTCCAGTTCGGCCTGGGCGTTCAGGCAGTCGGGGGTGGTCATTTCCATGTTGGACTGGCCGGAGCACACCCACACCTCGCCCACCAGCACGTTGCGGACGACCAGCGTGGCGCCGCCGGCCTGGACGGTCATTTCAAGAGGTCCGCCGGCCTGCAGCGCGCCCAGCGTGGCCATCCACTTGCCCGCGGCGTCGGCCGCGGCGGAGGCGGTTTGGCCGCCGATCGTGACGGTGACATTCTGGCCGGGCGTGGCCCAGCCCCAAACGGGCAGCGGGACATTCCGCTGAAGCACCATGTTGTCGCTGAAGACGGCCGGAAGCCGAAGTTTGTTCGCATCGTTCGTATTGTTCGTACTCATGTTCCTTCTCCTTGTTAGAAAACGCCAAATCGTATCGCGCGCCGCGGGGCAATGCAATAGTCTGATCGAACCCGTATCATACCAAAACAGGGGCGTCCATCCTCTCCGCAGGGTGCAAAAGCCGCCTCGGATGCGGCCTGGAGTAAAGTTCGGAACGCATTAGAACCTGTCGGTAAGCCATCGGAACGGGCTGGCGGCTCACTAGAACGCGCAGGCGGCTCATTAGAACCCGCTGGGAAGCCACTGGAACCCGATTTTCGAGCCTCCGCAAGTTCCAAGTTGTTTATTTGCAGTATGTTAGTAATTCCGGACTGCTGTTTCGCGTGATTTTTCTCGTTGTTCATAGGGATCGTTTTCCATAGTCAATAGGTCAACCGCCGCGCCAGGGACCTGGAACGGGGGTTGCCCGATTCACGTGTCGGACGGACTCAGAATGTTCTTGTTCTCTAACTCGTGTTCATCTTTGTTATCTCGCTTTCTAACTGTTCAGGGTGACGACCGTCGCCGGCCGCAACCATGAAAATCGTGTTTAGTCGCTGAGGTCGCAGAGAAACTGAGAAAAGCGAAGAGCTTTGAAGGAAACAGATAAAACTCTTCGTCCCGCTAATTCGTCCAGTCTTCGTTTTTCTCAGTTTCTCTGCGACCTCAGCGGCTAACCCTGTCTGCATTTTCAAGGCAGACATCAAAGTGACTGCCGCAGGCTTACAGGCCCGCACGCAGCGTCCCCTAACGGACGATGAGTATTATACCATGAGTTTGGCTGTTGTCCAGAAAATACGTCTAATGAAAAAATTGCTTACGCGTAACCTCAAGGCTGGCCAGGGTAAGCGTCGAAAGTATTTTTTATTTTTTCCGATCCATTTTAGGGATCATCCGGCGTAAGCGTACTTGGCCGGTTGGACGGTGCAAACCGCTACGGCGGGGTGTTGCAATCGGTTGACTTCTTCGCCTTCAATAAAATCAGCCACGGGTTGCCCGTCTGCGGGCTACCCGTGGATAAGCACCACCAGACCCCTCCTACCGCGTAGCGGTTAAATAACCGTTCCTTAAGAGAATGTCACAGGTCATCACGGGAGGCTATCGAACCCCTCCGGGGTACCTCGAAAACGACCGGTATCCACGGGTAGCCCGCAGACGGGCAACCCGTGGCT
>CAZYDC010000101.1:0-12156 GCA_964646065.1 uncultured Planctomycetaceae bacterium
CGCGCCTCCGGGCGAGTTGGCGATGCTCACGGTCCAGGCCTGCGGCGAGGCGGCGCTGGCCGAGGTGATCCTGGCCAGCTACCGGCAGTCGATGGACTGTCCGGCCCTGGGGGGCGTGCGGCAAATCGGCGACGTGATCGCGGGTCACAAAGCCAGCGGCGTGTATCGCCCGGAGTCATGGTGGATCGCGACGTGGTCCGGCGCCCCGGCCGGCTGCCTGCTGCTCAACGACAACCCCATCAGCGGCGCCGCCGACGTGGTCTACCTGGGCGTGGCGCCGGAATTTCGCGGGCGAGGGCTGGGGCGGGCCATGCTCCTATACGCCGCAAAAGATATCCGGCGGCGAGGATATGGAAACATGACCCTGGCCGTCGACGCGGCGAATCCATACGCCCTGGCGCTCTACCAGTCCGTGGGTTTCAAACCCCTCTTCAGCCGAGACGCGTACGCGCTGCTAAGAAGCAAATCCCAAGCACCAAGCATCAAATAACAAACAAACGGCAAACGGCAAACGACAAAGCAATACACGGCGGAGCTTGGAGTAACGCGTTTTGATTTTGTCTCTTGTCGTTTTGAAATTGTTTGCGATTTGATGCTTGGGTTTTGGTGCTTTTTTCTGGCGGTGCGGCAAATGTGCATAACGTGTGAACGAAAGATTTTTTCGAGACTCAAACGACGCGTGAAAAAAGGTTTGAGTGGTGTGAATAACAAAATCGATTTTTGAGAGTTGCATTGCAAATTTACACGTTGTAAAACCGAATCCGTTGTGATGGAAATCTCTGTTGGGGAGATTGGCAGGACTTCCGGCATGGTTTGGCCGGTAGGATTTGCAGTACCGAAGGATCGAACATGAATAAGACCGTGGACGTTGTGCGCGCAGATAAAGCCGAATCAGGCGTTGAGAATATGACAGACGGATTGCTGGAAAACCTTCAGGAACGCATCGGACCGCAGAAATATAATGCGTGGTTCAAGCACGGGACCCGCATTGCGATGGAAGACGGCGTGGTCAAGGTGACGGTGCCTAACCCATTTGTCGCCAACTGGGTCGAGACGCACTACCAGGACGACATCGCGGCGGCCGCCGAGTTCAAGACCGGGCGGGCGCACGGGGTGCGGGTGAGCGTCGACCCCATGCTCAGCGGCACGCTGCGGAAGACCCAACTGGACAGCCAGGCCCAGATCGTGGACCTGGCGGGGCAGGGGCGGTCCAGACAGGCGGCCCCTCCACAAACGCAGATTCTCAAGTACCGCCTGGAGGAGTTCGTAGTCGGCGAGAGCAACCGCCTAGCCTACACCGCGGCGCTGGCCGTCGGTGGCGGGCAGGGCGTGCCTTTCAATCCGCTGTTCATCCACGGTTCCTGCGGCGTGGGCAAAACGCACCTGCTTCAGGGCGTGTGCGAGTTGGCCGGGCGGCGGATCGCCGGCGGGCCTATGGCCTGGCGGTACGTCACCGGAGAGCAGTTCACCAACGAGTTCATCACAGCCCTGCGGCACAAGAAGATCGACGAATTTCGAGCCCGCTACCGAAAGCTGGACCTGCTGGCCATCGACGATGTTCACTTCCTGGCCGCCAAGAAGGCCACGCAGGACGAGTTCCTTCACACGTTCAACACGATCGCCTCGGCGGGCAAGCAGATCGTAATGGCCAGCGACGCCCACCCGCGAATGGTCGGCGAGCTCAACGAGCAGCTCGTCAGCCGGTTCCTGGCGGGCATGGTGGTGAAGGTCAACGCGCCCGACCCGGCCACGCGGCTGGAGATTCTTCAGCGCCGGGCGGGGCAGATGAGGCTCGGCGCCGCCTCGGAAGTGCTGGAGTACATCGCCATGCACATCCGCGGCAGCGTTCGGGAACTGGAAGGCGCGTTGTTCAAGCTATCGGCCATCGCGGCCCTGGAAGGCGGAACGGTCACGCTCGCCATGGCCAGCGAGGCGATGTCCGATCATCTGGCCCGTACGGATTCGGTGATTACGCTGGGCGACATCGAGGCGACCGTGGCCGCCTTTTTTGGCATCACGCCGGCGGATATTCATTCCTCGCGGCGGACTCGGACGGTCTCGGTGGCCCGGATGGTTTCGATGTTCCTGGCCAGGAGGCACACGCGGATGAGCTACCCGGAGATCGGCAGGTTCATGGGAAAGAACCACTCCTCGGCTGTGCTGGCGGTGCAGCGGATGGAACAACTGCTGGCCCGGAACGAACCGCTGGAATGGCTCACGCCGATGGGCCCCAAAATGCTCGACGCCGCCAAGGTCGTGCAGATGCTGACCGAACAATTTGCCTGACGTAGCATGGGCATCCTGCCCATGAGTCCCAGGGGCGTCTCGCCTCTGGGGTTAGGCCCAAAGACACGGGCAAGATGCCCGTGAGACTCATGGGCGAGACGCCCATGCTACGTTGCGATGCGGAACAATTTGCCTGAGGAATTATCGTATAATAGATGTAGAAGGGCGCCTTTGGCCGCTTGCCGTGCGGCACCCGTTTATCGGAGTTGTTATGGAGGTGCCGCCACAGGACTGGCGGCGTCGGCAACGGAATTGCCAAACCAAAGCCCGCTGATGGAATCGGCGGACTCTTGTTTCAAGGATGGGCGTCCGGACAAGGACGTCCGGACGCCGAAATTTTTCCCGCGGACAGCCCCGCCAGGTATCCGGTCGAAAAAGCCATTTGAAGGTTGAACCCTCCGCTGGGGCCATCGAGGTCCAGGATCTCTCCCGCGAAATACAGGCCGTCGGCGAGCTTGCTCCCGAGCGTGTGCGGATCGACTTCCCGCAATTTGACTCCGCCGCGAGTGACCATGGCCTTGTCGAACCCCTCGGTCGCGCGGATGGTGAGGGGCAGGGCGGTCAGCAGGTCGGCCAGCGTCTGCCGGGTTGCGCGGTCCATGTGGGCGCAGGCCAGCGGGGCCAGGACCAGGTCGGGCCCTTCGCCCTCCTCGGGAGCGGGGCGGGCAATTTTGGCCATCTCGCACAGCACCCGGGCCAGCGAGTGGGGCATGTGCTCGGCCAGCAGAGTCACCACCGACCGCGCGCCGGACTCGTGCTGCCACTGATCGAATCGCGTCATCCAATCGCCGGCCGTCATGTCGGGCAGAAGGTTCAGCCGAACGATTAGGTCTCCGGGAAAATGGGGACTGGCTCCGATTTCGTCGTTTGAAATCGGTGCCTGTCCCCTTTTTTCCGCCGGCCCCTGGCGAGAGCGGTAAAGCAGCGTCGAGACCTCGCCGGAGATATCGAGGATCGCCGGGCCTGAGAGCCCCGTGTGCGTGAAGAGGATTTCCCCTCGCACTCCGGCCTTGGGGGCGCCTTTGCGGTCGATCCAGACTCGGACATCGCCCAGGCTGATGCCCGCGCATCGCCCTGGCCAGGTCTCGCGGGCGATTAAGGCGGTCAGGGCCGGCAGCGGCGGGACGATCTCGTGGCCGGCTTGGCGGGCCAAGACATAACCCACGCCGGTGGCGCCCACCTTCGGATATGATTTCCCGCCGGTGGCCAGAATCACCGCCGGGGCCGTGATCTCGCCGTGATCGGTTCGCACGCCTGTAATACGTGGCACGGGCATCTTGCCCGTGTGTAGCATGGCCATCTTGGCCATGTCTTGCTGTTGTTGTTTGTTTTGTTTCTTCTCCTGCTGTTCTTCCTGTTGGGATTCAGACACGGGCAGGATGCCCGTGCTACATTCGGACACGGGCAAGATGCCCGTGCTACAATCGAGCATCAATTCTCTCACTTCGGTCCCGAGCATCGGTCTTACGCCCAGGGTCACGCACTTATTCCATAGCGCCTGCCGCACGTCGGCGGCGGAGTCGGATTGCGGATAGATTCGCATTCCGTCGGGACAGTGGGTGGGCACGCCGATCTGCTCCAGCAAGGCCAGGAACGCGTCGCGGCCCATCGCGGCCAGGGCGGGTTGCAGGAATCGCCCTTGACGCCCGAACGCGGCGAGGAAGGCCGGCTCCTCCAGCGTGTTGGAAAGGTTGCAATGCCCGCCGCCGGTGGTCACGAGTTTGGCGCCCGGCCGCAACAGGTGCTCGACGATCGCCGTGCGAGCGCCGCCCGACGCCGCCGCCATCGCGGCCATCATGCCCGCCGGACCGGCTCCGACCACCACAACATCGTATTCTGAATCCATGACTTCATGTTGCCAAACCCGCCGGCAGGAACATAGAGAATTTCGGAATTGTCGCCCGGTATTCCCTCAGTCAAGAATGGGCGGCCTCTTTGGCGGCCACCTCCCGACGCAGCGGCCAGGGATGGCCGCCGCGCAATGCTATCATCTTGGCAACGGATATTGACACCGGAGCCGGTCGATGCTACGCTTATTTATTCGGCCCACAGGGGCCGCATGGTGGCTGTAGCTCAATTGGTTAGAGCATCGGGTTGTGGTCCCGAGGGTTATGGGTTCGAGTCCCACCAGCCACCCGTCATGACGGTCGTCCGAGTCCGGCCGCGAGGCACGAGGGCAAGCCTGGAACGCGGCCGCCAGGGATTGCCGCCGCGCAATACCGCACACCCTTGGCCACTCCGGCTGATCCTCTGTCGGCCCTGCCCGATTCGGAACCCGTCCTGCCTGCCGGCAAACTTGCTCTGCCCAACCAGAAACCTATTCTGCCCAACCGGTAACTCGATCTGCCCAACTGGAACCTGTTCTGCCCGATCCTTTGAGTCGTAACATAGTTATTTACAGCATGTTATCGATTCTAGCCCCCCGTTTGGCGCGTTTTTATGGCGCTATGCAGAGTGCCTCCCCGGGCAATTCCGCCGTCTTGAAACCGCTCATATTCAGATGTCAAAAAGCAAGCCGCGAACTCCTAGCAAGCCCGCGTGAGAGGCGCCAAAAAACGCGCCGCCCCGACAACTCAACACTGCCCCAATAACATGCAAACAGCGTACCAGGCCGGCCGCCGGCGACGCGGCCGCGCGGCAAGACCTGCATGGCGAATCAGTTAAAAAATTACGGTAAATAACGGCCCATTCGCGGGTGGAAAATCAGCATGTCATTTCTGACAATCCGGGTGTACCGCTGCACTTTTTGGCGCGAAATCGCGTCCGAAACTCCCGGTGAGCGCTATCATTATGTAGCCGGCCTCGGCGGCTTGGCGGAAGGCTGTGGATTCGCGAAAGGAATGTGTCATGAACCGCATCAGTGCCGTTGCTGTGATCGCTATGGTTGCCTTTTTGCTGGCCGGCGTCGTCGGATGCAACCGGGTGACGCGGGAGAATTACAACAAGGTGCAGGCCGGGATGACCGTCCAACAGGTCAAGGATATCCTGGGCAACCCCGACGAGACCAAGTCCGCCGGCGCCAGCGTGCTGGGCATCTCTGCCGACAAGACGACCATGATCTGGAAGTCCGGCGACAAGAGCATTACCGTCACGTTCGTGAACGAACAGGTCCTGACCACGAGCATGCAGAATCTTGAGTGATGCGTAGCATGGGCATCCTGCCCATGTGTGTCGCGGGCATCCTGCCCGCGTGTGCCGAGGGCGTCTCGCCCTCGTCTTGGCTGTTTCTTCTTCTTTTCCTTCTCTGGCAACGTAACAACAGCAAAAGCTACAGCAACAAGACGCGGACAAGATGTCCGCCAGACGCGAGGCCAAGATGGCCTCGCCACACGCGGGCGAGACGCCCGCGTCACGTCTCGGAAACGAAATGCCGCCATTCTCCGCTTGCCATTTGCCTCCTGAGCGGTTTCTTGGTACGTTCAAGCGGTCGCTTTACAGGAGCACTTATGGCGGAACTGGAGTTTTTCGGCGCCGCGGGCACGGTGACGGGTTCGGAGCACATTCTTCACGTGGACGGCGGGCCGTTTCTGTTGGATTGCGGGATGTACCAGGGCGCCCGCGAGGAGGCCCGCGTCCGCAACACCACCTTTC
Organism: uncultured Planctomycetaceae bacterium; assembly: GCA_964646065.1. Lineage (GTDB taxonomy): Bacteria > Planctomycetota > Phycisphaerae > SM23-33 > SM23-33 > CAZYDC01. The sequence goes on from CAZYDC010000101.1 coordinate 5,878, forward strand.
CCATTCCGCCGGACGAACTGGGCGGCCTGCTGCTTTCGCACGCCCACATCGATCACAGCGGCAACATCCCGGGCCTGATGAAGCGGAAGTTCACCGGGAACATTTACTCGACGGCGGCGACGGCCGACCTGTGCAAACTCATGCTGGCCGACTCGGCCCACATTCAAGAGGAAGACGCCAAGTACTGGAACGAGAAGCGCGCCACCCGGCCCTCGGAGCGGATCGCTCCGCTCTACACGCTCGAGGACGCCAAGGCCAGCGAGATGCGCTTCCGGACCGTCCAATACAACGAGCCGCACGAATTCGCCCCCGGTTGCATCGGCACGTGGGTCGACGCGGGGCACATCCTGGGCTCGGCGTGCATCCTGATGGCGATCCACCAGGGCCGGCCGATCCGGATCCTGTTCACCGGCGACCTGGGGCGGTTCAACATGCCGATCCTCCGCGACCCGACCAACCCGCTGCCGGAGGCGGATTACCTCATCACCGAATGCACCTATGCCGACCGCCATCACGCCGCGCCCATGGACATGAAGCAGCAACTGGTCCGCATCATCAACCAGACCGTCGCGGCCGGCGGAAAGGTGATTATCCCCGCCTTCAGCGTCGGGCGGACCCAGAACGTGGTGTACTACCTTTCGCAGGCCGTCGCGGAGGGCCTGATGAAGCCGCTGCCGATCTACGTGGACTCGCCGCTGTCGGCCAATTCCACCGAGGTGTTCAAGAGGCACCAGGAATGCTACGACACCGAGGCTCGCGACTTCTGGTGGCGGCAGGGGGGCCTGTTCGGCGAGGGCCTGGTGACGTACGTCACCGACGTGAACGAGTCCAAGGCCCTCAATGAACGCAAGGAACCGATGGTGATTATTTCCAGCCAGGGCATGTGCGAGGCCGGACGCATTTTGCACCATCTCAAGAACAACGTCGAGAACGAAAAGAACACGATCGTCATCGTGGGCTTCCAGGCCCAGCACACGCTGGGGCGGCGGATCGTCGAGCGGCGCGAGGAGGTCAAGATTTTCGGCAAGATGTACCGCCTGCTCGCCCGCGTGGAAGTGCTCAACGGTTTTTCCGCCCACGCCGACGCCGACGACTTCGCCCGCCTGCTCAAGCCCCTGGCCCGCAACCTGCGAGGCGCGTTCGTGGTCCACGGCGAAGGCCCGCAGCCCATCGCCATGAAGGAAATGCTCCACTCGGCAGGATGCAAGAACGTGTATATCCCCATGCCGGGGGACCGGTTCAAACTGTAGAAAGCAGTAAGCAGCATCCGGGTGCCATGCCCAAGTCTGCGCGGGCATGTGCGCACCACGTGAGTATGTCCGAGTCGAGCGCACATGCCCGGGACTTGATCGTGGCGGCGAACCAGGCGGCCACACAGTTGTGGTGGCGACTTCATCGGGCCAAATGTGATTTGTTCGCGTCGGAGTTGGTCATACAAGAGGCCAGCCGAGGCGATGAGGAAGCGTCCCGTCAACGTCTGGAAATGCTCAGCGGCCTGCCGCTTTTGCCGGCGACGTCGGAGGCACAGATGTTGGCTAGGGACTTGATTCGGGCTCATGTGCTGCCCTCCAGCGAAGAGGACGATGCCGCCCATGTAGCTTTGGCGGCGGTGCATGGGATGGACATTCTGTTAACATGGAACTGCCGCCATATCGCCAACGTAATAGCAGCGCCGGGAATTCGCGGCGTCATTGAGCGCGGCGGATACCGGGCGCCTACGATAACAACGCCGGCCGACCTGCTGGCCGCGTTGGGAGAAATGCCATGAAGGATCCAATCGTTGAAGAAGTCCGCCGGGCCCGCCGCGAGCGATCCGCCAGGTTTAATCACGACCTTGACGCCATGTTCGAGGATTTGAGGCGAAGCGAGAAACAGTCCAAGGCTCGCGGGGCCAAGTTCGTGAGCCCTAAGCCTCGCAAGAGCCCAGCCCTGGAACTTCCGGCTGAAGATTTGCAAACGCCCCTGGCTATTGAGGAAGCCGCCGAGTCGACCGGCGATCCGATTGTTGAAGAGGTTCGCACCAACCGCGAGACGCAAACCGCCCAATTTGGTTTCAACGTGCGGGCTATCGCTGAAGATGCGCGAAAGAGCGAGCGGAAGAGTGGCCGCCGCCTTGTTTCGTTTGTGGACAGGAAGCGTCGGCGGGTGGCCAAGTGAATTGGGAGCCATGCTTCCGTCTCCGGAAGAGTGTGCCGCCGGGCTCCATGCTCAGGTGAAACCTTCAGCGAAGACATGCCTCCGCAAACAGCAACGACGCGGAGGTATGGCACCCGGACGCTTGCCCGCCGAGCCACAATAACAAAACCCTTGCATTTCCGCCGGTTTGGGCCTATGAGTTGCGTATCCCGGCAACGATTACGAACCAAATGGTTACACATAATTAAGAGAGAAAACGAATGAACGCTACATGGTATTCAAACTGTGTCCGTCAGGGTTTTGCCAACATCGGCGGGCCGCACCTGAAGTACTTCAGTGCGCGCGAGCTTGTGCGGCGGTTCAAGGACCAGGGGGCCGAGCTGATCTACCTGGACGGCATCCATCAGAACGAGGTGCTCTACCCGACGAAACTGAGCGTGCATGCGCCCATATTGGAAGGCCGGGACATGATGGCCGAGTTCATGGCCGCCTGCAAGGAATTCGACGTTCACCCCGGGGCGTACATCACGCCGTTCGAGCACACGCCGCTTTCTCGCGGTCACTGGGACTGGAGTCAGACCACCACCGACGGCAAGCAGAACCCCGGGCCCGAGTGGGCGCACGGCGATCCGTACTGGGCCTGCTGGAACAGCCCGTTCCTGGACAAAATGTGCGAACTGATCCGCGAACTGTACACGGGGTATGACCTGGAGGCGGCCTTCTTCGACGGCCTGCTGTCGCGGCACGGCGTGTGTCACTGCCCGTCGTGCGCGACGAAGTTCAAGGCCGACACGGGGCACGACCTGCCGGGCAAGCACGACAACGCCGACCCGGTGTTCCGCGAGTATCGGCACTGGAAGGACCGCACGCTGACCGACGCCTGCACGCTGCTGGTGGCGGCAACGCGGGTGCGAAACCCCAACGTTCAGCCGGTGTCTAACGCCCCGGCGGCATGGTGCAACTGGTGCGCGGTCCAGCCGGTGTCGTTCTTCGACGCCACCGAGTGGGTCAACTGCGAGGTGTTCCCGGGCTTCATGGACCTCAAACGCGGCGGGTACATTCACCCCTCCAGCGTGGCGACGATGGCGTACTCGATCGCCTACACGCGGGGGCAGTCGCGCGGGTTCCCCAAGGTGCTGTCGTACAACTATCTGGGCAGCACGAATTTCAGCACCGACCTGGACACGCTGCTGGAACTCAAGAGCACGATCTCCATGGGCGGCCTGGCCTGCGTGGCCGGGTATCGCGCGGCGAACAAACCGGCCTTCGAGTACATCCGCCAGTGCGAACCGTACCTGCAGGACACCAAACCGGTGCTGTGGTCGGCGATGCTGGCCAGCCAGGAAAGCTGCAACACGCAGCATGACCCCAGCTCGGTGGGCGAGGCGTATTTCGAGGACCTCAATGGCGCGTACCAGACGATGCTGGACTTGCGCCTGCCGGTGGAATTCGTCAGCGACCGCGACGTGCTGGAGATTCCGACCAGCCCGTATTCGGTGATGGTCCTGACGGACGTGGGCTACCTGACCGCGGCGCAGGCGGACGCGGTGCGGCAGTTCGTCCGCAAGGGCGGCGGGCTGGTCGCCACGCACAAGACCGGACTGGTCGGCGAGGACGGCAAACCGCTGGCCGATTTCGCCCTGGCGGACGTGCTGGGCGTCAATGCCGCGCCGGACCCCAACTGGCAGGCGGCAGGCGGGTACATGCAGGACCCCTCGACCGGCGCGCTGTGCTTCGAGGGCGAACCCTGGTGGGGCGACGCCGGCCAGAGGGTGTGGGGGTCGGAATACGACGCGGTGCCCGAGGAATGGCCGTGGGGCAAATCGGGCCAGGGGCACGTGGTCACTTCGTCGTGGCAGCCGGTGACGGCGGTCAAGTCGGCCAAGGTCCACGCGTGGATCAAGTCGGTGGTGAATCTGTCGGCGCCGGCGATGCCGGGGATCGTCGAGAACCGCTTCGGCGCGGGGCGAGCAATCTACATCGCGCCGCGGCTGGGCGAGATGTACGCCCGCTATCCGTACGCGTCGTGGCGGCGGCTGATGCAGAAGGCGCTGGACCGGGTCGCCCCGGCGCCCGCGCCGGTGGAAGTGAAGGCCCCGCTGTGCGTGAGCGCCTACGCGTGGGAGCAGCCCCAGAACAACCGCTGGGTGATCCACCTGCTCAATGACCTCGACGAGGCCGGGCGGACCCGCGGGCGCATGGGCGGCGGAAAGAACGATTTCCCCGGTTCGCGGCCTCGCGAGGGGACGATTCCGGTCGAGGGCATCGACGTGACGATCCGCAAGGCCGGCGCGAAGCGGGCGTATCTGCCGCTGGAGAACCAGGAGCTGCCGGTGCGGCAGGTCAAGGGCGGCATCAAGGTCCGCATCCGGCGGATGGACCAGCACACGATGGTGGTGGTGGAATAGTAGCATGGGCATCTTGCCCATGAGTATCACGGGCGTCCCGCCCGTGTCTTCGCTGTTGTTATATTTTTTATTGTTGTGTCAAGAAAGAAACAGAAGAAACGAAAAGCACGGGCAAGATGCCCGTGAGACTCATGGGCGGGACGCCCATGCTACGACTGAAATTTTCAATTTTCCGCTTTTGCCCCTAGCCGGGCTCAGGGCGTTTGGGATATAATAAGCTGACGGTTATAGGTAGCTCAACCAGAAGGGACCAGACCCATGCGTTCCAGTAGTCGCGCGTTCACATTGATCGAGTTGATGATCGTCGTAGCCGTGCTGACCTTGCTGATAGCCATGCTGGTCCCCACCATGAGCGCCGCCTTGGAGCAGAGCCGGATCGTCTCCTGCGGCAGCGTCCTTCATCACATCGCCAACGCGCTGCACCAGTATGTGACCGAGAACAACAATCAGTTCCCCTACGAGGCGGCCAACAACGACTTCCGTCCCATGATCGGGGCCTATCTCGGGCTTGGCCAATTCATAGTCCCATACATTAACGGCGCCAATCGAGGCGTGACCTTTAATACCACATGGGACAAGCTCAAGCCGTTCCAGTGCCCCACCGGCGCGGGCCTGGGCGCAAACGCGCGCGCGGACGGGAACGAGGCCGTCCAAAGTTACTGGCTGAACAACTGGTATATTTCGCAATACCCGCTCAGCAATTATTTTCCGAATCTCCAGATCCCATGGTCCAGCCAAAATCCCAATGATCCCAACGACCATAACTATAACTCACAAATCAGAGGCGGCCCCTCCCATATAGGCCTCCTGTGCGAGGAATGGGCGGTTGACACGGTAGGCACTCTTGAGTACCCCCTCCAGCCCTCCAGCGCGCAAAACATCACGTATGGGGTCGTGGGGTCCGGGTTTGCCCAGCCTTACAGCACGCATTACAGGTATGGGGCCATGGGTGTGATGGGGATCGGCAGGAACATGCTCTTCGCCGACTGGCACATCATCTTTCGAAAATGCACCTATTCCGCCGCTACCGACCACGTAGAGGACACGACCTATTGGAGCGACTCCAGTGCGAACGCCGTGCAGGTTCAAACCACATTGATCGATCGCGGCAATGAAGCCGGCGAAAGCTTCCAACTCCAAACCAATACCGGCGCGACTTATTGGGGCTGGCGGCCGATCATGTATGATCCCGATATGGCTTGGTGGTGGGGGCCGTGATTTTGCGGCAATAGGGCAATCGCGTCTTATTCGGCAACAAAAAAAAGATTTTGCCACGAATTACGCGAATTACGCGAAAACAACAACTGCAAGACAGGTAAACAACGAAGAAGATACAAATTCCGCGAAAACAGCGAAAAAACGGGGGCGGGCCTCTTTTCTGTTTTCGCATTCCGGTTGTTTCTTGCTGTTGCTTCTTTTGCGAAATAGGTTGTTGTTTCTTCGTTGTTTTCGCGTCATTAGCGAAATTCGTGGCTTAGTACACCGCCCCAGAAGAAGGGGGCGGAAAAAGCGTTTCTTTCTTTGCTGTGGCTTTTTCTTCGCCCCACAGGGGCGGTAGATTTGTAGCCCACCGCGTAAGCGGTGGGACCATGTCGCGCAAAGGTGGCAGCCCCGGAGGGGCGACAGAAGGCCTCCCCGCCCCCATAGTGTCGCCCCGTTGCGGGGCTGGTTGATCCGTGCGCTTTATACCCACCGCTTACGCGGTGGGCTACAAATCTTCCGCCCCATCCGGGGC
>CAZYDC010000102.1:0-12118 GCA_964646065.1 uncultured Planctomycetaceae bacterium
CATGCCCGAGGGGTCCAGGTGGTACGTGTAGTCCTCCATGAAGCTCGCGCCGCCATCCAGCCCCGCGCCCATCACCTTCATCGCGCGGACCAGCGCGGCGGTTTTCCAATCGCCCTCGGCGCCGAATCCGTAGCCGTCGGCCATCAGTCGCTGGACGGCCAGGCCCGGCAGTTGCGCCAACCCGTGCAGGTCCTCGAAGGTCGTCGTGAACCCCTTGAACTTGCCCGCCTCCAGGAAGGACCGCATTCCCAGTTCGATCCGGGCCGCCTCGCGCAGCGACTCGCGCCGTTTGCCGCCGGCCCGCAGCGGCGCCGCCACCGCGTATCGCCGGCCGTACTGACCCAGCAGGTCGCGCACAGCCGCCTCGCGAACTTTGCCGATGCTCGCGGCCAGCTCGCCCATGCCGTATCCGCTGACCGAGTATCCCAGCCGCATCTGGGCCTCGACCTTGTCGCCCTCGGTCACGGCCACGTCGCGCATGTTGTCGCCGAAGCGGGCGAAGCGGGCGCCCTGGGCGTCCTGCCAGGCGCAAGCGGCCCGGACCCACGTGGCGAGCTTTTCCTGCACGCCCGCCTCCTGCCAGTGCCCGACGATCACCTTGCGATTCCGCCGCATCCGCGTGAGCATGAACCCGAACTCGCGCCCGCCGTGCGCCGTCTGATTCAGGTTCATAAAGTCCATGTCGATCTGCGGCCACGGAATGTCGCGGTTGAGCTGCGTGTGAAATTGGACCAGCGGTTTACGCAGCCCGGCCAGCCCGGCGATCCACATCTTTGCCGGCGAGAACGTGTGCATCCACATCACCAGCCCCACGCACGCGGGCGAGGCGTCGGCCTCGCGACACAGTGAGGTGATCGCCTCCGCCGTCGTCAGCACCGGCTTGCAAACCACCTTGACCGGAATCCGCCCGGCTTTTTGACCGCATTCAAGGCCACCCGCGGATGAGGCCGACCTGCCCTGATCGGCGCTCGACCCTACGTGCGGTGAAAGCCCCTTCACGATCCGCTGCGAATCGGCGGCGACCTGCCGCAGCGCCTCCTGGCCGTACAGGTGCTGGCTGCCGGTGACAAACCAAACTTCCATCGTTTGACCGTATTCGCGGCCAAGCCCTGACGAGGCCGCGCGGCCTTCACTGGCTCCGGCCTTTGACTGCGCTGAAAATTCCATGATCGTTGGCCTTTCAAAAAAGTTGCCCGAAGGATCGCGCCGACCCAACGCTGCAATTATAGCGGCGTCGCGAGCCCAAGAAACCCCCCGATTTCCTTCGGTTTTCCCCACGCCGGAGGGGCCAAATCCCATGTTTTCGCGTTCCTGACCCCCTCCAAACCCGGCTAAAAGGTGGATTGGGAACCTATTGGAACCCGCCGTGAAGCCACTTGAACGCGTAGGCGGCTCATTAGAACTCGCTGGCGGCTCACTGGAACTCGTTTGCCCCTGTTCTACCAGGTCCTGAAAATCATAAGTACCTGTTACTAAGCGTGTTATAAATTTAAGACCCCCGATTTTGCGTCTCTGTCGATTTTCTTCGTTCAAATTTTGCATAGGGACTCTCCTTTGGGCGGGTCCATTGGGTGCCGCCGGTTGCCTTGTCAGTTACGTCACCGTCGCTCTATGGCTCTCTCAGACGCACGTCTTTCTCCTCTCCGGCCAGCCGTGATGCCGGCTGCCGGATACCGGCGGGGATCGGACTGCTGGCCGTTACGGTCTGCCGTATCGGCCCTCCGGTCCCACGTCACTTCCGGGCGCTACAAGCGCCCCCATAATTAGCCGTTGTGAACAGTTTGGAGTTCACATTTCTGTTCGCAAGAATTCCTGAACGACAGATAAAGCACTATGGCCAAAGGAAATAAAAAATAATTATTTTGTTCGGACCCCCTGGATTTGATGTACACTTTGGAGTTCACATTTTTGTACATTGCAGTCAGGATTTGCCTTAAATCAAGGGGTTTGCTGAGAAAGTCACTACTTGTTCCGCGGAACAAGTTTGATCGTAAGTGTTTATTAAAAAGCGTCTTAATCAAAAATGGCGGCCCAAGAAAAGGGGACATTCTACTTTTCCCCGTTCGTTGTGAGCATACCCCTCGTTTTATGCGAAAGACAAACCTGTTCGTGACTCTTATGCAAAGAGGGGAAAAGTTGAATGTCCCCTTTTCCACGCGCGACACTCTTTTTTTCCAGGCAAAAAGGGGACAGGCGCCGACTGCAAATCCGCCGCGGCGGACCGTCGGAGGGCAGTCCCATTTTTACGGTCTGCCGGGTTGCGAGGCGGGCGGGAGTTTGACGCCGAGTTCTTTCAGGGCGTCGGCGGCACAATCGTGGCCAGACGCTTGAGGGTCATTCCGACGTCAATTATAGGGCGGCGCACAGCGGGCGGAAACAGCGAACCGGCGAATGTCGAACAATCGAACGGCGAATGCGGAAGTACGGATCCGGAAGGGACTGTCCCCATTTTCGGGGCTGTTTCCGAAAATGGGGACTGTCCCTATTGTCGGGGCTGGGGACAGTCCCCATTTTGCAAACGACGCAAAAAGGGGGACAGTCCCTCCGGACTCTGCACTTCTGCATTCGCCGTTCGCCAATCGAATGTTCGTCGGTTCGCTGTTGCTTCCGAAAGTCGTTCAAAAATGGGGACTGTCCCATGCCCCACCTTTAGGGACAGTCCCCATTTTCGGAAACGGCCCCAAAAAAGGGGACAGTCCCTCAGCCGTTCTGTGCGACGTACTGGGCGACCATGTCTCCGACTTCGCTGGTGCTGTGTCCCATTTTGCCGGCGGCCATGCTGGGCAGCTTGTTGGCCGTGACGAATCGCACGGCGCGGTCGATGGCGGCGGAGGCGTCGGTCTGGCCGAGGGATTCGAGCATCATTCCGCCGGCGCAGATGGCGGCCAGCGGGTTGATGACGCCCTTGCCGGTGTACTTGGGGGCCGAGCCGCCAATGGGCTCGAACATGCTGACGCCCTCGGGGTTGATGTTCCCGCCGGCGGCCAGGCCCATGCCGCCCTGCGTGATCGCGCCCAGGTCGGTGATGATGTCGCCGAACATGTTTCCGGTCACCAGCACGTCGAACCATTCGGGGCTTTTGACCATCCACATGCAGCAGGCGTCGACGTGGTAGTAATCGCGGCGCACGTCGGGGAAGTCCTTCTGGCCCATCTCGTGGAAGGCCCGCTCCCACAGGTCGTACACGAAGGTCAGCACGTTGGTCTTGCCCACCAGGGCCAGGGTATTGTGCTCGCCCTTGCCGCGGGCTTTGCGGCCGTTCTTGCGGGCGTACTCAAACGCGTACCGCAGGCAGCGGTCCACCTGGTGGCGGGTGTACACGGCCACCTGCATGGCCACCTCGTTGGGCGTGCCCTTCATCGTCACGCCGCCGACACCCGTGTACAGGTCGCCGGTGTTCTCGCGGATCACGACGTAGTCGATCTCAGCCGGGCCTTTGTGCTTCAGCGGCGTTTCAACCCCGGGGAACAACCGCACCGGCCGCAGGTTGATGTACTGGTCCAACGCGAACCGGAGCTTCAGCAGGATGCCCTTTTCCAATATGCCCGGGGCCACGCCGGGGTGGCCGATCGCGCCCAGCAGAATGGAGTCGAAGCCGCGCAGCTCCTCGATGGCGCTGTCGGGCAGCGTTTCGCCGGTTCGCATGTACCGCTCGCCGCCGAAATCGAACTTCACGCCCTCGTACTTAAAGTCAAACTTGGCCGCCGCCGCCTGCATAACCTTGACCGCCTCGGCAACCACTTCCGGGCCGGTTCCGTCGCCGGCGATAATCGCAATTTTATACACGTGCTTTCCTTTCCTGTAGCATGGGCGTCTCGCCCATGAGTCTCACGGGCGTCTCGCCCGTGGTTTGTTTCTTCTTCTTCTTTTTCTTCTTTGTTTCTTCTTTGTCTCTATCTTCTACACAACGACAACGGCAACGGGGAAGACACGGGCGGGACGCCCGTGAGACTCATGGCCAAGATGGCCATGCTACTCACGGGCAAGATGCCCGTGCTACTTTTTCCGAGCCAGTTGCTTGAGCAGTCCGCCGGCCTCGATCATTTCCAGGGCGAAGTCCGGCAGCGGGATGAACGTGAGCTTTGTCCCTTGCGTCTTGTTGAGCAGCACGCCGCTCTTGGCGTCGATTTCGAGCTCGTCGCCGTCGTTGATTTTTTCGCTCGCGCCGGGCAGCTCGACCACCAGGAATCCGCCGTTGATGGCGTTGCGGTAGAAGATGCGGGCGAACGAACCGGCCACCACGGCCGCGATGCCCGCCCCGCGAATCGCCCAGACGGCGTGCTCGCGCGACGAACCGCAGCCGAAGTCGTCCCTGGCGACGATCACGTCGCCCGGACGCACCTTCTTGAGGAACTCGGGATCGATGTCCTCCATGCAGTGCTTGGCCATCACGGCCTGGTCGTCGGTGTTCAGGTACCGGGCCGGGATGATCTCATCCGTGTTGATGTGGCTGCGCCGATATACGTGTGCTTTGCCCATGATGCGGATCCTTTGTATTGCAATGCTTCTGACTCGTTGGCAGTGACGTTTGTAGTGACGTTTGTAGTGACGCCGTAAGGCGTTTCTTAAGAACGCTCTCACGAGCGCACTACAAACCGGAACGCCCTCACGGGCGCACTACGAACCGGACAAATATTTTCTCGGGTCGGCCAGTTTGCCTTCGATGGCGCTGGCGGCGGCGGTGGCGGGGCTGGCCAGGTAGACTTCGCTCTGCGGGTGCCCCATGCGTCCGACAAAGTTGCGGTTGGTCGTGCTGACGCACCGCTCGCCCGATGCGAGAATGCCCATGAAACCGCCCAGGCAGGCGCCGCACGTCGGGGCGGAGATCACGCAACCGGCCTGGTAGAACACGTCGAAAAGTTTTTCGTCGCTGGCCTGCTTCCAGATGGTCGGGGTGGCCGGCACGATCAGCGTGCGAATGGCGACCTTGCGGCCGCGAAGGATTTTCGCGGCGATTCGCAGGTCCTCGATGCGCCCGTTGGTGCAACTGCCGATGTAGCTCTGGTCCATGACCTTGCCCGCGACGGCGCCGATCGGCTGGCCGTTGCTGGGCAGGTGCGGCAGAGCGACCATCGGCTCCAGGCTGGAGCAATCGATGTTGTACGTGTGGGTGAAGACGGCGTCGGGGTCGGAGGTGAAGACGGTGTAGCCGGTCTTGCCCGGCGCGTGCTCGGCCAGGTAGGCCAGCGTCACGTCATCCACCGGCATGATGCCATTCTTGGCGCCGGCCTCGATGACCATGTTCGTGATGGTCATGCGGGCCTCCATGCTGAAGCCGGCCAGGGCGGGGCCGACGAACTCCATCGCGGCGTATTGCGCGCCGTCGGTGCCGATCTGGCGGATGATCTCCAGGATGACGTCCTTGCTGTAAACGCCCAGCTTGGGCGACCCGTTCAGCACGAACCGCATTGTTTCGGGCACGCGAAACCACAGCTCGCCCGTGGCGATTCCGGCGGCCAGGTCGGTGGAACCCACGCCCGTGCCGAACGCGCCGAACGCGCCGTACGTACAGGTGTGGCTGTCGCCGCCGATGATGACCTCGCCGGGCAGAATGTGCCCCTGCTCGGGCAGCAGAGCGTGGCAGACGCCCGCCCGCCCCACCGGGTAGTAATGACGGATCTTCATCCGCCGGGCCCAGGTGTCCAGCCGCTTGTGCAGCTCGGCGCTGGCGATGTCCTTGGCCGGCTGAAAATGGTCCGGCGTAACGACGATCTTGTCGGGGTCGAACACGCGGTCCAGCCCCTCGTTGGCCAACATGCTGATGGCCGAGGGCGCGGTCACGTCGTGACACATCACGACGTCCAGCTTCGCGTTGACGATCTGGCCGCTCTGGACACGCTCCTGCCCGCTGTGCGCGGCGAGGATTTTCTGGGTCATGGTCATACCGGTGCTCATGTGGAACTCCTTGCGTTAAGCGTAGCATGGGCGTCCCGCCCATGAGTCCCACGGGCATCTTGCCCGTGTCTTCGCTTTTGCTTTTGCTTTTCTTGGCCCAAAGAAGAAAGAGAAGAAACAGCAAGCACGGGCGGGACGCCCGTGAGACTCATGGGCAAGATGCCCATGCTACGATGATCGTCGATTCTCATTCGCTTTCCGAGGCCGCCGGGGCCTGTGGTTTGGATGATTGGGATCGCATCAGATGATTCAAGGCGTTGATATACGCTTTGGCGGAGGCCTCGATGATGTCGGTGCTCACGCCGCGCCCGGCGAACACGCGGTCGCCGTAGCGCACGCGAAGCACCGCCTCGCCCAGCGCCTGGCTGGAACCGGTGACGGCCCGGATGCCGTAGTGCTCCAGTTCGACCTCCAGGCCGGTCGCCTTGCGGATGGCGTTGAACGCGGCGTCCACCGGGCCGTCGCCCCAGGCCGCTTCCTGAAGCACCTGGTCGTTTCGCACGATCCGAACGGTGGCACTGGGCACCGTGCCGGTGCCGCTGTTGCACTGGAGATAGTCGAGACGGAACGCCTCGCTCTTGCGGCCGAGCTCCGCGTCCAAGAGGGCGACAATGTCCTCGTCGAAGACTTCCTTTTTCTTGTCGGCCAGCGCGAGGAACTGCTCGTAGGCCCCGGCGAGCTGGCCGTCGCTCAGGTCGAATCCCATGTCCGCGCAACGCGACTTGAATCCGTGGCGCCCCGAGTGCCTGCCCAGGACCGTCCGGCTGCCCGGCACGCCGACGCTCTCGGGCGCCATGATCTCGTAGGTGCCGCGGTTCTTGAGCAAGCCGTCCTGGTGAATGCCCGATTCGTGGGCGAACGCGTTGGCGCCGACGATGGCCTTGTTGGCCTGCACGCCCAGGCCCATCAGCCGCGAGACCAACTGGCTGGTGCGGTAAATTTCGGTGGTCACCACGCGGGTGTCGATGTGGAACACGTCCTGGCGGACCTTGATCGCCATGACGACTTCCTCCAGCGAGGCGTTGCCCGCCCGCTCGCCCAGGCCGTTGATGGTGCATTCCACCTGCCGCGCCCCGACCTGCACGGCCGCCAGGCTGTTGGCGGTGGACAGACCCAGGTCGTCGTGGCAGTGGGCGCTGAAGACGGCCTTGCCGGCGCCGGGCACGTTGGAGATCATCTCGGCCATCATGTCGGCGTACACGTTGGGAATGGCGTAACCGACGGTGTCGGGAAGGTTGATGGTGGTGGCGCCGGCCTCGATGGCCGCCTGCACCATTTCGCGCAGGAACGCGCGGTCGCTGCGGGTGGCGTCCTGACAAGTGAACTCCACGTCGTCGGTGAAGCCTTTTGCGTAGGCGATGGCCTCGACCGCCTTGGCTAGCACGGTCTTGGGGTCCATGCGGAGCATGTGCTCCATATGCACGGGGCTGGTGCTGGTAAAGGCGTGAATTCGCCGCCGGGCCGCGCCCTCCAGGGCCTTGGCGGCCGAGTCGATGTCCTTCTTGAGCGTCCTTGCAAGGGCGGCGATCACCGGGCCGCGAACTTCATTACCGATCCGGCGGACGCCCTCGAACTGTATGGGCGAACTGATCGGAAAGCCCGCCTCGATCACGTCCACGCCCAGATGCGCGAGCTGGTGGGCGATCTCGACCTTCTCCGCAACGTCCAGGGTCGCCCCGGGGCTCTGCTCGGCGTCCCGAAGCGTCGTATCTAAGATGATCACGTGCTCAACCGCGTTCTTTTGTTCCGTCATAATTAACCTCAAGCTCGTTCGTAGTGGCCCCGTAAGGGGCTTCTTCAAGAATCGCCTCACGGCGACACTACGAACGAAAAATCGCTTTACGCGACATTATGGCAAGAGCCTATGGATCATACACATTTCATTCAAGCATTTCCGGATTTAGGAACGGTCACGCCGTCCCGGTGTTGGAGTGTTTAGCCCAGAAGGGCTAGAGGCCAAGGGCACAACAATCGGTGCAGGGAAATGGCGGCGCAAGGCAGGATCCCCGCTCGGTGCGAGGCATGAAGGCCCTGGCCATATTGTGTCGCGCAGGTCATAGTCGTTTAGATTATCGCGGTGCCGGCCCCAAAATGCAACCGAAATTTCGGTGCATTTCGCTTTCCGAAAAATAACGCGTCGGCGGTTCTATTGAGGCGGTTATTCTGGGCGGATGTCCAAATACGCGTGTTCTTTCTTCTTGCAAGGTCGAGCGTCGCCGACCGGCAAGCCGACGTAAGATCCAGCTTGCTTGTCGGCGCAGTGGGGTACCACATGGCGTTTTGAGGCCAAACGCCATTCCCGGAAACTGAAATACACCCTCGAAATTTCGGCAAATGGAGCGGCAAGAATTTTACTCCGGAATTTTATTCCAAAATTAACTTGCCCCAACACCCCAACGCGTTATCATCATTTGAGCTTAAATCGATTATTGGTGGTTGCCGGCAGCGGCAGGTGTTTCGCGGGAAACGTCTTTGAAGAGGAGACAGGGATATGAAGAAGTTCATGGTATCGGTTTTGCTCGTTCTTTCCGTCGCGTCATGGGCCAACGCAAATACCACGTTCAAGTTGTGGTTGGAGGCCGACGAGGTGACGTCCGGCGACTACAATGTGCAAATCTACTGTCAGCTTGTGGGGCTCAACCCGGCAGCCGGGGAGACCCTGTCGACCATGGCCATCAATATCTGGACGCCCGATTCCGTCGGTGTCACGCAACCTAAGACGTACCGTATCACCGGCAGCGACAACAACTGGGTGACGACCACCTGGAATCCCACCTTTACGACGTCCAATTGGATGTCCATTAATGCCGTCGGTTATAACTATTACCGCGACGGCGACCAGGACGCCTATGAGTTGTGCCTTGGAACGCCCTATTTCAGCAAGCCGGGGCTTGACATGACCACCAACCCGATCCTGATCGCCACGGAAACCTGGACGATGCTCAAGACACCCACCGCGCCGTTCACGCTGGAGGTCGGGGCCGACTCCAACAGCGAGTTCTGGACCACCGACGGATCAAGGAGCAAAGGCAGTGCAATGCTCGGGCCGGATGGAATTCAGCCCGACGGCAGTGGCAATTCCTTCCAGGCCGTATTCGACAACTACCAGTACACCGGCATCACGTTAGGCGTCGTTCCCGAGCCGCTGACGATGGTGGCCGTGATGATGGGCCTGGCCGGACTCGGCCGGTACGTCCGCAGCCGCGTTCGACGCTGATGGCAGGCCCGCTTGTAGTGGCCCCGTGAGGGGCTTCTTGAAGAACGGTCTTATGGCGGCACTACGAACGAACTGCAAACCAAGAATCGCCTCACGGCGACACTACAAACTCGGCCGCTTAGCTTCCGGGTCCACAACCTTCAGGTGCAGTTCCTTCAATTGCGCGGGGGTCGCCTCGGAGGGCGAACCGACCATAAGCTCCTGGGCTTTCTGGTTCATGGGGAACATGATGACCTCGCGGATGTTCTCCGTATCGGCCAGCAGCATGACCAGGCGGTCCACTCCCGGCGCGATTCCGCCGTGCGGCGGCGCGCCATAGGTGAACGCCTTGATCATGTGGCCGAACCGCAGATCGACTTCCTCGCGCGAGTACCCGGCGATCTCGAAGGCCTTGTACATGATGTCGGGGCGATGGTTCCGGATCGCGCCGCTGGAAAGTTCCATACCGTTGCACACCAGGTCGTACTGATAGGCCAGGATGTCCAAGGGCGGTTGCGTGTTCAACG
Organism: uncultured Planctomycetaceae bacterium; assembly: GCA_964646065.1. Classification (GTDB taxonomy): domain Bacteria; phylum Planctomycetota; class Phycisphaerae; order SM23-33; family SM23-33; genus CAZYDC01. The sequence goes on from CAZYDC010000102.1 coordinate 9,619, forward strand.
CCTCCAGCCCGCCCTGGGGCATGGAGAACGGATTGTGCGAGAAGGTGATCTTCTGCTCCGTGTCGCTGAATTCGTACATGGGGAAATCGACGACCCAGCAGCACGAAAGCCCGCCGGCGGGGATCCTGCCCAGCTCGCGGGCCATGCGGGCGCGGATTTGCCCCATGATCTTGCACGTCGCCAGCCACTCGCCGGCACACATGAACAGGCAATCGCCTTCCTTGGTTTCCGTCCGCGAGATGAGCTGCTCCACTTCCGCCGGCGTCAGGTACTTCATGACCGGGCCTTTGAGGACGCCCTCTTTCATTACCAGGTACGCCAGCCCGGCGGCGCCGAGTTCCTTCGCGAAGCTGTCCAGGCCGTCCAGCACCGATCGGGGCGAACTGGCCATGCCCGGGCCCACCAGGGCCTTGACGCACCGCCCTGGCTTTGAATTGGCCGCAAACGCGCGAAAGGCGGAGGAGGCGAAAAGGTCCGTCGCGTCCTTCAGCAGCAGGCCGTACCGCGTGTCCGGCTTGTCGCTTCCATACTGGTTCAGGGCGTCGCGGTAGGTGATGCGAGGAAACGGCGTGGAGACCTTTTTCGTCGTGACGGTCGAACCCAGATGCCTGAAAAGCCCTTCCAGCAGGCTGAACACTTCCTCCTGGGTGGCAAACGCCATCTCGATGTCAAGCTGGTAGAACTCGCCCGGCGTGCGGTCGGCCCGCGCGTCCTCGTCGCGGAAACAGGGCGCGATCTGGAAATAACGGTCGAAACCGGAGCACATGACCATCTGCTTGTATTGCTGGGGCGCCTGCGGCAGCGCGTAAAACTTGCCGGGGTGAACGCGGCTGGGGACGAGGTAGTCCCGCGCGCCTTCGGGCGAACTGACGGTCAGGATCGGCGTCTGGAACTCCATGAACCCCTCGGAGTGCATGAAGTCGCGGATCTCGCGAATGACCTTGGAGCGGAACACGATCTTCCGGTGCAAATCGTCGCGCCTCAAATCCAGGAACCGGTGCTTGAGCCGCAACTCCTCCGGCAATTTCACGTCATCGGCGATCGGGAACGGCAGCGACTGCACCAGCGTGTCGATTTCCAGATCCTCGGCGAGAACCTCGACCTGGCCGGTGGGCACGTTCGGATTTATGTTCTCGGGCAGGCGAAGCTCGACCTTGCCCCGCACCATAATCACGCTCTCGGGCTTCAGAGTGCAGGCGACGCCAAAGAGGTCGCCGTTGGACTCGCTGCGGAAGACGATCTGCGACACGCCGTAATGGTCGCGAAGATCGACGAACAACACGCCGCCGTGATCTCGCACGCGCTGCACCCAACCGGCCAGCTTCACGACCGCCCCAACGTCCGACGGGCGGAGGCAATCGCAACTGTGTGTCCTGTATTTACTGGTCAACGTCATTATGGTTCGTTCCTTCCTGATGACAGGCTGTCAGATTCGATGCTTCTACCGTATGGGAGCGGGGCGGCAATCTCAAGCGGAAAACGGCAAACGGCATTCACCACAGAGGGCACAGAGGTCACGGAGAACAGAAGAAGTATTTATTCTTTCACCCGGGTTCTCGCTTTTCTCACCACGATTCTCCATGTTCAAAGGCCACTGTGCGTTCTTCTTCGCCGTTTCTTGCGGCTCGGCTCTTCGTGTCTCCCTCTTCCCTCTTCTTCGTAGTTTCTTCGCCGTTTGAATTCTTCTTCTTTCTCTGCGTTCTCTGCGAACTCTGCGGTGAATGTTGTTTCTTTTGTTATTCGTGGCCGAGTTTCTTTTGCAGTAGTTCCTGAACTTGTTGCGGGCTGGCGGCGCCACGGGATTTCTGCATCACCTGGCCCATGAGGAAGCTGAAGGCTTTCTTCTGCTTCTTGCCGCCTTCCTTGACTCCGGCGACCGTGTCGGGATTGGCGGCGATGGCCTCATCGACCCAGGCCTCGACGGCGGAGGCGTCCGTGACCGTCAGCAGGCCCAGCGTCGCGGCGACTTCTGCCGGCATTTTGCCGCCGGCGAGCATCTCGTCGAAAACTTTCACCGCCGACGTGGCGTTGATTTGGCCTTTGTCGAGCATGGTCGCAAGTTCAACCAGTTGGTCGGCCCGCAGGCCGATCTGCGCGATGGTCGTGCCTCGCTCGTTGGCGATGGCGGCGCCGCGCCCCAGCAGCAGGTTGACGCACCGCTTGGTATCCGCCCCCGCCGCCGCGGCGGCGTCGAGCAGGTCGCCGGTCGGGCCGTCCTGGGTCAGCGCGTCGGCCTCCTTGAAGGCCAGGCCGTATTTGTCCATGTACCGCGCGCGGCGGGCCAGCGGCAGTTCGCCGATCCCGGCCGACACGCGGGTCCGCCAGGCGTCGTCCACCGTCACGGGGGCAAGGTCCGGATCGGGGAAGTACCGGTAATCGTGGGCCTCTTCCTTCTCCCGCTGGAAAACCGTCACGCCGCGATTGTCGTCGAAACCACGGTTCTCTTTGCCGACCTTGGCGATGTCGTATCCGTCCGGGTCTTCCCGCCAGGCGGCGGACT